>NZ_JBIWEL010000018.1:0-19523 GCF_044762525.1 Pseudomonas sp. NPDC096950
CATGCCCCTCACTGAGCAAATGGTGGGCATGCAGGCGACTCATCACGCCTTTGTCGCAATACAGCAGGTACTGGCGAGTAGGGTCCAGTTCCTTGAAACGAGCGTTCAATGCATAAAACGGCATCGTCTGTACCTCAATGCCAGCAAGTTCCAGCGGCTCGTCTTCAGCGGCATCCGGGTGACGGATGTCGATGATGATCTGGCCCGCCAGTGCTTCGCTGACTTCTTCGATCTGCAAGTCCTGGCCCAATTCGTCGATCACGCGATCGATCGGCACCAGTTTGGCGTTTTCGAGCGCACGCTCGAGGACCGCCATGTCGAACTGTTGTTCTTCGTACTCCACGCGGTTGCGCTTGGCGTGGGTCTTGGGGTTCACCGAGATGACCCCGCAGTATTCCGGCATGTGCTTGGCGAAGTCGGCAGTCCCGATTTCGTTGGCCAGGTCGATGATGTCCTGCTTGTGACTGGCGATCAGCGGGCGCAAGACCAGCTTCTCGGTCACACAGTCGATCAACGACAGGTTCGGCAACGTCTGGCTCGAAACCTGGGAGATCGCCTCACCGGTGACCAGCGCATCGATGTCCAGCCGATCGGCAATCTTCGACGCAGCGCGCAACATCATACGCTTCAAAACTACGCCCATATGACTGTTATCGACTTTCCCGAGAATTTCTCCCAGTACTTCCTCGAACGGCACACTGACAAATAACACGCGTTGGGAGCTGCCGTACTTCTTCCAGATGAAGTGCGCGACTTCCATGACGCCCAGTTCATGGGCCCGTCCGCCCAGATTAAAGAAGCAGAAATGGCTCATCAGGCCACGGCGCATGATCTGGTAGGCGGCGACTGTCGAGTCAAAGCCGCCGGACATCAATACAAGCGTCTGTTCCAGCGCTCCCAGCGGATAACCGCCGATGCTGTTGTGCTGGCTGTGGATCACATACAACCGTTGGTCGCGAATTTCGATGCGAACTTCGATTTCCGGCTCTTTCAGGGAAATCCCGGCGGCGCCGCACTGACGACGCAGCTGGCTGCCGACGTATTTCTCCACGTCCATGGACGAGAAGGTGTGATGCCCGCCGCGCTTGCAGCGCACCGAAAAAATCTTCCCGGCCAGTGCATCGCCGTAGTGCTGCTTGCACTTGGCAACGATGTCGTCGAAGTCACCCAGCGGGTATTCATCGACCTGCAGGAAATGCGCGATGCCCGGCATGCAGCTCAGGCGCTCGGTCATCTCCTTCAGGCCCCGGGGCTCAGTGACGCGGGTTTCCAGCTCGAGGTTGTCCCACACACCGTTCACCACCACAGCCGGGTCCAGATCGCGGAGCACGGCACGGATGTTCTTGGCCAACTGGCGGATGAAACGCATCCGTACCGGGCGGCTCTTGATGGTGATCTCGGGGAAGACTTTTACGATTAGTTTCATGAAAACAGCGCGCGCTGGGCCAGCCGAAAAAGGGGGGCGCGGATTATAGCGGAAATTGCTCAAGGTTTAACCAGTTAATATGCAGAAGGTTTCGCACGCACCAAAACAGGTCATTTGTTGAAATAGACGCTACATTACGGGGCAGTTATTTCAGCTTTGCGGCGCAATGCACCTCTATAAGCGTGATATTGGGGCAAAAAACCCATGGTGGGGCACTGGCATGCAATTTGCTCCCTTGTGAGGCAGGTTGCCTTGGCAGAGTATTCGCGCCGGCATCACCCACATTCTAAGGGCATCCACTACTAAGCCCGAAGCCACCCGGAGGACACTATGTCGAAGTCGGTTCAACTCATCAAAGATCATGACGTCAAGTGGATTGATCTGCGCTTCACGGACACCAAAGGCACTCAGCACCACGTGACCATGCCGGCTCGCGACGCGCTGGATGACGCTTTCTTCGAAGAAGGCAAAATGTTCGACGGTTCCTCCATTGCTGGCTGGAAAGGCATCGAAGCCTCCGACATGATCCTGATGCCGGACGACAGCACTGCCGTACTCGACCCGTTCACCGAAGAGCCAACCCTGATCCTGGTTTGCGACGTGATCGAGCCTTCGACCATGCAAGGCTACGACCGTGACCCACGTGCGATCGCCAAGCGTGCCGAGGAATACCTGAAGTCGACCGGTATCGGCGATACCGTATTCGTTGGTCCAGAGCCAGAGTTCTTCATCTTCGACCAGGTTAAGTTCAAGTCCGACATCTCCGGTTCGATGTTCAAAATCTACTCCGAACAAGGTTCGTGGATGTCCGACCAGGACGTGGAAGGCGGCAACCGCGGCCACCGTCCAGGTATCAAAGGTGGCTACTTCCCGGTTCCGCCGTTCGACCATGACCACGAAATCCGTACCTCCATGTGCAACGCCATGGAAGAAATGGGCCTGACCATCGAAGTTCACCACCACGAAGTGGCAACTGCTGGCCAGAACGAAATCGGTGTGAAGTTCAACACCCTGGTCGCCAAGGCTGACGAAGTTCAGACCCTGAAGTACTGCGTACACAACGTTGCTGATGCATACGGCCGCACCGCGACCTTCATGCCTAAGCCTCTGTACGGCGATAACGGTTCGGGTATGCACGTTCACTTGTCCATCGCTAAAGATGGCAAGAACACCTTCGCTGGCGAAGGTTATGCCGGCCTGTCCGACACGGCCCTGTACGTCATCGGCGGTATCATCAAGCACGGTAAGGCCCTGAACGGCGTCACCAACCCGGCGACCAACTCCTACAACCGTCTGGTCCCAGGTTTCGAAGCTCCGGTAATGCTGGCCTACTCGGCTCGCAACCGTTCCGCGTCGATCCGTATTCCTTACGTGTCCAGCCCTCGTGCTCGCCGTATCGAAGCCCGCTTCCCGGATCCAGCAGCCAACCCGTACCTGGGCTTCGCTGCACTGTTGATGGCTGGCCTGGACGGCATCCAGAACAAGATCCACCCTGGCGACGCCGCTGACAAAAACCTGTACGACCTGCCGCCTGAAGAGGCGAAAGAGATCCCACAAGTTTGCGGCAGCCTGAAAGAAGCCCTGGAAGAGCTGGACAAAGGTCGCGCGTTCCTGACCAAAGGCGGCGTGTTCTCCGACGACTTCATCGACGCTTACATCGCTCTGAAAAGCGAAGAAGAAATCAAGGTCCGCACCTTCGTACACCCACTGGAATACGAGCTGTACTACAGCTGCTGATCCGGTAGCGCCGGCTGCACGCGGCGTGACAAAAAGAGGCCTCCTTCGGGAGGCCTTTTTTGTGCCTGCGATTCATCGACTGACGATGATCGCCTGTGGGAGCGGGCTTGCTCGCGAATGCGGTTTGTCATTCAGAAAAGATGCTGGCTGATACACCGCATTCGCGAGCAAGCCCGCTCCCACATGGATTTTGTGCTGTCTGATTGACCAAGGTAAATCATGCCCAAATGTTAACGACTTGGGTCTATCGCCAGCCCTGACCTATGCTGCAACCCAACGCCTTCGCTTCCGGTCGATTTTATGGGTCGTGGTTTTCTCCTGATATTGCTGCTGATCGCCCTGCCCGCCGCAGCGCAGATCTATAAGTACACCGACGCCAACGGCAACACCGCCTATAGCAATCAACCGCCGGATGGGGTCAAGGCGCAGCCGGTGGAGTTGCCGCAACTCAACAGTGTCGCGCCTTCGGCGCCTGTCCCCCCACCTGCCGAAGCCAGCAGCCGCGAACAACCGCGCAACGCCTACGAGGTGCTTGAACTCACCGGCCTGCCCACCACCGAAGCCCTGCGCGCCAACAACGGCACGTTCACTGTCAGCGTGTTGATCAAGCCGCGCCTGCAAGGTCCGCATCTGTTCCGGCTATTGCTGGACGAACAGCCTTACGGCCAGCCGAGCAACGTGCCGATCCTGCAACTGGTGAACATTGATCGCGGCGAACACAGCCTCGCGGTCCAGGTGATCAACGGCGAAAGCGTCGTGCAGCAAAGCCCCAGCGTGACGTTCACTGTGCAACGGGTGCATACGCCTTGAAGGGCTGGTTGCTGATCGCCTGCCTGATCGCTTTCCCGGCGATGGCCGATGTCTACACCTACGTCGACGCCCAGGGCAATCGGGTCTTCACCGATCAACCGCGCCCCGGCAACGCCAAGCGAGTGCCGTTGGCCACCAGCAATCGGATGTCATCCAACCCGACCAAAGCGGCACCGGTAATCGCCGCGCAGAAGACCGAAGAACAACCGCTATTCCACTACGACATGCTGCGGGTGCTGGTGCCGGAACCGGACGCGACGATCCGCAGCAGCGCCGGCGAGGTGATCGTCAGCGTTACCAGCGAACCCGGCTTGCAACGTGGCCATCGCTACCGTTTGTTACTCGACGGCCAGCCCACCGCCGAACCTGGCCTCAGTCCGGTATTCGCCTTGAGCAATATCGATCGCGGCACTCATAACCTGTCGGTGGAAATCCTCGACGAGCAGGGCCGCACCGTTGAGCGCACGGCCAATCAGCCGTTCCATATGCTGCGCATCTCGCTGGCGCAGAAGCGCAAGGTCACGCCCTGCACCCTCACCGACTACGGCCAACGGCCGGAATGTCCGCTCAAAGACAAACCTCCCGAAGAAAAAAACCCCTTCCTGAAGTTCTTTTAACCTCGTTCAGCTTTGCGCACTATATTGGTGCAAACGGTTGCACCGTACCCACATCCCAACCCATTTTGGTTCGAAAGTACCCGCAAAAGCTGGCAGAACGCCACGCGATCGAGCGTTAAACGCCCGTTTCAGGCTCTAAACGCTTCTTTTCGGAGCTTTGGTTTGGTTTTTGCATTTTCCCCGCATCAGCGCTCATTTCGTGCGCGCGCCCTGCTCCAAAAGAGGTCCGGATGACCATTAGCGACGCACTGCATCGACTATTACTCGACAACCTGACCACCGCCACCATCCTGCTCGACGCTGAACTGCGCCTCGAGTACATGAACCCGGCGGCTGAGATGCTCTTGGCCATCAGCGGCCAGCGCAGCCATGGGCAGTTCATCAGTGAGTTGTTCACCGAATCCACCGAAGCCCTGAATTCCCTGCGCCAGGCCGTCGAGCAGGCGCACCCGTTCACCAAGCGCGAAGCGATGCTCACCGCCCTCACCGGCCAGACCCTGACCGTCGATTACGCGGTCACGCCGATCCTGAGCAACGGCGACACGATGCTGCTGCTGGAAGTGCACCCCCGTGACCGCTTGCTGCGGATCACCAAGGAAGAGGCGCAGCTGTCGAAGCAGGAAACCAGCAAAATGCTGGTGCGCGGCCTAGCTCACGAAATCAAGAACCCGCTGGGAGGGATTCGCGGCGCCGCACAATTGCTCGCTCGCGAGTTGCCGGAAGAAAGCCTGCGGGATTACACCAACGTCATCATCGAAGAAGCCGACCGCCTGCGAAATCTCGTGGACCGGATGCTCGGCTCGAACAAACTGCCGTCCCTGGCCATGTGCAACATCCACGAAGTGCTGGAGCGCGTCAGTCAGTTGGTGGAAGCCGAAAGCCAGGGCTGCATCACCTTGGTGCGCGACTACGACCCAAGCATTCCCGACGTGTTGATCGACCGCGAACAAATGATCCAGGCTGTGCTGAATATCGTGCGCAACGCGATGCAGGCCATCAGCAGCCAGAACGAGCTGCGCCTGGGCCGGATCAGTTTGCGCACCCGCGCCATGCGCCAGTTCACCATCGGCCACGTGCGCCATCGCCTGGTGACCAAGATCGAGATCATCGACAACGGTCCGGGCATTCCTGCGGATTTGCAGGAAACCATCTTCTTTCCCATGGTCAGCGGCCGCCCGGACGGTACCGGGCTGGGCCTGGCCATTACTCAGAACATCATCAGCCAGCACCAGGGCTTGATCGAGTGTGACAGCCACCCAGGCCACACCACTTTCTCGATCTTTCTGCCACTGGAACAAGGAGCCACATCGACATGAGCCGTAGTGAAACCGTGTGGATCGTCGATGACGACCGTTCTATCCGTTGGGTCCTGGAAAAAGCCTTGCAGCAAGAAGGCATGACCACGCAAAGCTTCGACAGCGCCGATGGCGTGATGAGCCGCCTGGCGCGCCAGCAGCCGGACGTGATCATCTCCGACATCCGCATGCCGGGTGCCAGTGGCCTGGACCTATTGGCGCGGATTCGCGAACAACACCCACGGCTGCCGGTCATCATCATGACCGCCCACTCCGACCTGGACAGCGCTGTCGCCTCCTATCAGGGCGGCGCGTTCGAATACCTGCCTAAGCCGTTCGACGTCGACGAAGCGGTGTCACTGGTCAAGCGCGCCAACCAGCACGCCCAGGAACAGCAAGGCCTGGAAGTCCCGGTCGCCCTGACCCGCACCCCGGAAATCATCGGTGAAGCGCCGGCGATGCAGGAAGTGTTTCGTGCCATCGGGCGCTTGAGCCACTCCAACATCACCGTGCTGATCAACGGTGAATCCGGCACCGGTAAAGAATTGGTAGCCCACGCCCTGCACCGCCACAGCCCACGGGCAGCCTCGCCGTTCATCGCGTTGAACATGGCGGCGATCCCGAAAGACCTGATGGAATCCGAGCTGTTCGGCCATGAGAAAGGCGCGTTCACCGGCGCGGCCAACCTGCGTCGCGGGCGCTTTGAACAGGCCGATGGCGGCACGTTGTTCCTCGACGAAATCGGCGACATGCCGGCGGACACCCAAACCCGTTTGCTGCGGGTGTTGGCCGACGGCGAGTTCTACCGCGTCGGCGGTCATACGCCGGTGAAGGTCGATGTGCGCATCATCGCCGCGACCCACCAGAACCTGGAAACCCTGGTGCACGCCGGGAAATTCCGTGAGGATTTGTTCCACCGCCTCAACGTGATCCGCATTCATATCCCACGGCTGTCGGACCGTCGAGAAGACATCCCGACCCTGGCCAAGCACTTCCTCAGCCGCGCCGCGCAAGAACTGGCGGTGGAACCGAAGCTGCTGAAAAGCGAAACCGAGGAATACCTGAAGAACCTGCCGTGGGGCGGCAACGTGCGTCAGCTGGAGAACACCTGCCGCTGGATCACGGTGATGGCTTCGGGTCGCGAAGTGCACATCAGCGACCTGCCGCCGGAACTGCTGAACCTGCCGCAGGATTCGGCGCCGGTGACCAACTGGGAGCAAGCGCTGCGCCAGTGGGCCGATCAGGCGTTGGCTCGTGGTCAGTCGAGCCTGCTCGACAGCGCCGTGCCGGCGTTCGAGCGGATCATGATCGAAACCGCCCTCAAACACACCGCCGGCCGCCGCCGCGATGCCGCGGTTTTGCTGGGTTGGGGGCGTAATACCCTGACGCGCAAGATCAAGGAATTGGGGATGAAGGTCGATGGTGGGGATGATGATGAGGGGGAAGAGGGTTAATCCTTTCGCCTGAACGTTCCCACGCTCTGCGTGGGAATGCCTCAATGGACGTTCTGCGTCCGCTTCAAAAGGGACGCGGAGCGTCCCGGGCTGCATTCCCACGCAGAGCGTGGGAACGATCAATAACATTGGCGTACCACCTGTAGGAGCGAGGCTTGCCCGCGAAAGGGCCGGCACATTCAACATCTATATCGACTTACCCACCGCATTCGCGAGCAAGCCCGCTCCCACATTTCCAGAGCTCCATGCACCGCACCAATGCACGATGACCCGCAATCGCGCACAGCCACTCTTCTCAAATCCCGTCGTTAATCGTTAGAAAACCCACCCAACAAAAACACAAAAGCCCCGAATCACGGGGCCTCCAGCGCATCAACTCAACTTTCTGTTTCAACTTGTTAAAACCTGGCACGCCCCCTGCAATAGTTCATTCAGTGATTCAGTTCACTACCCGGTTTCGGGGACCTTGGTACAGGCAGGCCGGGGATTCCCCTCTTTACATCGGGCTCACACCGCCAACGCGACGAGCCCAACCCGTTTTGGGGCCCTTGATACAGGCAGGTCAGGGGTTCCTTCTTTACACCGGGACTTGCACGCAATGCGTAAGTCCCTGCCGTTTTGGGAACCTTGGTACAGGCAGGCCGGGGATTCCCTCTTTTATTGCTCCCGGAGATGGATCTCCAGCCGCCAGCGGTCATTGACCTCGCTACCGGCCCACTCGCCTTGCAGGGGCCGGGCCGCCACCACCGTCAGCAACACCCCCCCATCACTCAAACGTACGCGCCAGTTCACGTCTTTGCCGTTGACCTTGAGCTGGCCTTTCTGCGCCTTGCCTTCGGCCTCGAACAGCAACGCAACGCTGCCGTCCACCACCTCGCCATGGGTCTTGGGCTCGTTGTTGAACCACACCACCAGCCCGTCGTCGGTGACCTCGACCTGCTGCAGTTCAGTGGGGTCGGGCGTGGTCAGGCGACCGATCATCAAGCCCACCATCAGCCCGACAATCGCCAGCGAACCCATCACTCGCGGGAATAGTTTCGAACGGTTGTCCACGGGCGGCGTAGAATGCCGCTCATCTTTACCTTCGGAGCCGTGCATGTTTCACGTCATCCTCTTCCAACCAGAAATTCCGCCGAATACCGGCAACGTTATCAGGCTGTGCGCCAACAGTGGCTGCCACCTGCATTTGATCGAACCGCTGGGCTTCGAGATGGACGACAAGCGCCTGCGCCGGGCTGGCCTCGATTACCACGAGTACGCCACCCTGCAACGCCATGCCGACCTGGCCAGTTGCCTGGAAAGCCTCGGTCACCCACGGTTGTTCGCCTTCACCACCAAGGGCTCGCGGCCGTTCCACGATGCCAGCTTCGCCGAGGGCGACGCCTTCCTGTTCGGCCCGGAAAGCCGTGGCTTGCCCGCCGAAGTGCTCGACGCCCTGCCCGGCGAACAACGCCTGCGCCTGCCGATGCGCGAAGGGTGCCGCAGCCTCAACCTGTCGAATACCGTGGCTGTCGCGGTGTACGAAGGCTGGCGCCAACTCGGTTTCAAGTAACGCACATAACAAATGTGGGAGCGGGCTTGCTCGCGAAGGGGCCATAACATTCAACATCATCGTTGACTGTTACACCGCTTTCGCGAGCAAGCCCGCTCCCACATTGGACTTGCCTTGACTCGGGACCGTTTATTGAACGGTTGGAGTCTCGCCCGCCGCCTGCATGCGTTGCAGTTCTTGTGCGTACAGCGCGTCGAAGTTCACCGGGGCCAGCATCAGGGCCGGGAACGAACCACGGGTCACCAGGCTGTCCAGGGTTTCGCGAGCGTACGGGAACAGGATGTTCGGGCAGAACGCGCCGAGGGTGTGGCTCATCGAAGCGTCGTCCAGGTTCTTGATCAGGAAGATCCCGGCCTGTTGCACTTCAGCAATGAACGCCACTTCTTCACCGTTTTTCACGGTAACCGACAAAGTCAGTACGACTTCGTGGAAGTCGCCTTCCAGGGCCTTTTGACGGGTGTTCAGATCCAGACCGACGCTCGGTTCCCACTGCTGGCGAAAGATTGCCGGGCTTTTCGGGGCTTCGAAGGACAAGTCACGTACGTAGATGCGCTGCAAGGAGAATTGCGGTGCGGTTTCTTCTTCGCTAGCTGCAGTGTTCTGTTGGTCAGTCATCTCAGATCCTTTCTGATCTTTGGTCTTTTAGGGTTTGCTGTTCTTGGGTGCTTAAGTCAGGCCTTGAGCATGGCGTCGAGCTTACCGGCACGCTCAAGGGCAAACAAATCATCACAGCCACCGATGTGGCGCTCGCCGATCCAGATCTGCGGCACGGACGTACGCCCGGCCTTCTGGGCCATGGCGGCACGCACCTGCGGCTTGCCATCGACCTTGATCTCTTCGAAGGCCACACCTTTGTTCTCGAGCAGGTACTTGGCTCGCGAGCAGTAAGGGCAGTAATCGCTGGAATAGACGACGACGTTGCTCATATCACTTCACCAGCGGCAGGTTGTCGCCCTTCCAGCTGGAAATCCCGCCGGAGAGCTTGGCGGCGGTGAAGCCGGATTTCATCAGTTCGCGGGCATGGGTGCCGGCGGTCTGGCCCATGGCGTCGACCAGAATGATGGTCTTGGCCTTGTGTTTTTCCAGTTCGCCGATGCGAGCGGTCAGTTTGTCGTGAGGAATGTTCAACGCGCCGACGATGTGGCCAGCGGCAAAATCCTTGGCCGCACGAATGTCGATCACCACGCCTGCGTCCTTGTTGACCAGCCCGGTCAGCTCGGCAGTGCTCAGGCTGCGGCCGCCGCCTTTCATCTCATGGGCGATCAGCAGAGCCAGCAGAACAACGAAAATACCGGCCAGCAAATAGTGGGTGGTGGCAAATGCAATCAGGTGATCAAGCATTTAAGGTGGTTCCAGGGCGTTAAAAGTGGGCCAGTATACACAGCCCCTAGGGTGGGCCAAACCCCGTCCGGCGGTGACGGCGCAGGAACTTCGCTTTAAACTGCCACTCCCTTTTCCATCGCCCTCTTTTTAACTCAGCCACGAGTGGAATCCATGACTACCACGCCTAAACCTTTGGTCCTGATTATTCTCGATGGCTTCGGTCACAGTGAGAGCCACGAAGCCAACGCCGTGTACTCGGCCAAAAAACCCGTGCTGGACCGTCTCACCGCCAGCGTGCCGAACGGCCTGATCTCGGGCAGCGGCATGGACGTCGGCTTGCCGGACGGCCAGATGGGCAACTCCGAAGTCGGCCACATGAACCTCGGTGCCGGCCGCGTGGTGTATCAGGATTTCACCCGCGTGACCAAATCGATCCGCGACGGTGAGTTTTTCGAGAACCCGACCATCTGCGCCGCTGTGGATAAAGCCGTTGCTGCCGGCAAAGCCGTGCATTTCATGGGCCTGCTGTCCGATGGCGGCGTGCACAGCCACCAGGATCACCTGGTCGCCATGGCCGAACTGGCCTTCAAGCGCGGCGCCGAAAAAATCTACCTGCACGCCTTCCTCGACGGTCGCGACACCCCGCCGAAAAGCGCGCAGTCGTCCATCGAACTGCTCGACGCGACGTTCCAGGCCCTCGGCAAAGGCCGGATCGCCAGCATCGTCGGCCGTTATTTCGCCATGGACCGTGACAACCGTTGGGACCGCGTAGCCCAGGCCTACAACCTGATTGTCGACGGCAACGGCGAATTCAACGCCGCCACCGCCCAGGAAGGTCTGCAAGCCGCTTACGAGCGTGGCGAAAGCGACGAATTCGTCAAAGCCACCTCCATCGGTGAGCCGGTGAAAGTCGAAGACGGCGACGCCGTGGTGTTCATGAACTTCCGCGCCGACCGCGCCCGGGAACTGACCCGCGTGTTCGTCGAAGACGATTTCAAGGAATTCGAACGTGCGCGCCAGCCGAAACTGGCCGGTTTCGTGATGTTGACCCAATACGCCGCCAGCATTCCTGCACCGTCGGCTTTCGCCGCCGGCAGCCTGGAAAACGTGCTGGGCGACTACCTGGCGAAAAACGGCAAGACCCAACTGCGCATCGCTGAAACCGAGAAGTACGCCCACGTGACCTTCTTCTTCTCCGGTGGTCGCGAAGAACCGTTCCCGGGCGAAGAACGCATCCTGATTCCGTCGCCAAAAGTCGCCACCTATGACTTGCAGCCGGAGATGAGCGCCCCGGAAGTCACCGACCGTATCGTCGATGCCATCGAAAACCAGCGTTACGACGTGATCGTGGTCAACTACGCCAACGGCGACATGGTCGGCCACAGCGGCAACCTGGAAGCTGCGGTAAAAGCCGTGGAATGCCTGGACCTTTGCGTCGGCCGCATCACCGATGCCCTGGAAAAAGTCGGCGGCGAAGCGCTGATCACTGCCGACCACGGCAACTGCGAGAAAATGTCCGACGAAGAAACCCACCAGGCTCACACCGCTCACACCACCGAGCCGGTGCCGTTCATCTATGTCGGCAAGCGTGACTTCAAGGTCCGCGATGGCGGCGTACTGGCGGATGTGGCGCCAACCATGCTGATGCTGATGGGCCTGGAAATTCCGAAAGAAATGACCGGAACTTCGATTTTGGTGTAATCGCCCTTCCAAACACCGAAAAACCCTGTGGGAGCGGGCTTGCTCGCGAAGAGGGTGTATCAGGCAATCAAGATGTCGCCTGACACTCCCTCTTCGCGAGCAAGCCCGCTCCCACATTGGTTTTGGGGTGTTTTTGGGGACAACTCCGCTCCAGTTATCACACAGCCCCAATTGGGCATTTTTTTTGCGGCGCTTGCCGGGCATACTAGGCCGTCCCTTTCCCTGGTATCACCCGCCTCTATGCTTCGCGTCCTGATAGCCCTCGCTCTGACTTGCCTGCTCCAACCGGCCTTTGCTGACGAGCGCGCGCAAACCCAACAACAGTTGGACGCCACGCGTCAGGACATTGCCGAGCTGAAGAAACTGCTGGGCAAACTGCAGGAAGAAAAATCCGGTGTGCAGAAGGACCTCAAGGGTACCGAGACCGAGATGGGCAAGCTCGAGAAGCAGGTCGATGCCCTGCAAAAAGAGCTGAAGAAAAGCGAATCCGAGTTGCAGCGACTCGATGGTGAGAAAAAAAAACTCCAGAGCGCGCGCATTGAACAGCAACGACTGATCGCCATCCAGGCCCGCGCGGCCTATCAGAATGGCCGTCAGGAGTACCTCAAGCTGCTGCTCAACCAGCAAAACCCGGAAAAATTCGCCCGCACCCTCACTTATTACGACTACCTGAGCCAGGCCCGCCTGGAGCAGTTGAAGAATTTCAACGAAACCCTGCGCCAACTGGCCAACGTCGAAAAAGACATTTCCATGCAACAGGCGCAGTTGCTGGTACAGAAAAGCAGCCTCGACAGCCAGCGCGAAGAACTCGACAAAGTCCGTCAGGAGCGCCAGCAAGTCCTGGCCAAGCTCAGCGACGACGTAAAGGCTCGCGACCAGAAACTGGCCGCCCGCGAGCAGGATCAGGCAGACCTGTCTAAAGTCCTTAAAACCATCGAAGAAACCCTGGCTCGCCAGGCTCGTGAGGCAGAAGAAGCGCGGCAAAAAGCGCTGATTGCCCAGCAGGAAGCCGAAAAAAAGCGTTTACGTGAGGCTCAGGAACAGGCCGACGCCAACACTGATGCCCCACGCAAACCAGCTAAACCAACACCTGGGGCGCTGGTTTCCAGTTCAGGCGAGACCTTTGGCGGCGCATTTGCTTCAGCCCGCGGCAAACTTCCATGGCCGGTTGATGGTCGACTGTTGGCGCGCTTCGGTGAAAGCCGTGGCGACGATGCCCGGACCAAGTGGGACGGCGTGATGATCAGCGCCTCCGCTGGCAGCCAGGTGCACGCCGTGCACGGCGGTCGCGTGGTGTTCGCCGACTGGTTGCGCGGTGCCGGGCTGCTGGTGATTCTGGACCACGGCAACGGTTTTTTGAGTCTTTACGGTCACAACCAGACGCTGCTCAAGTCTGCGGGTGATGTGGTTAAAGCCGGTGAGTCCATCTCCACTGTCGGTAACAGTGGCGGCCAGGACACACCAGCGCTGTATTTCGCAATTCGTCAGCAGGGTCACCCGAGTGATCCGGCGCAATGGTGTCGCGCGCAAGGATAAGCACGCTACCTAATTCAGGAGTTCGTTCGACATGCTGCATTTGTCCCGCCTTACCTCGCTGGCCCTGACGATCGCCCTGGTGATCGGCGCGCCTCTGGCGTTTGCCGCTCAGCCTGCCCCGGCGGCCGCGCCAGCGCCTGCACCTGCGGGCACCGCTGCGACCACCAAGGCGCCATTGCCCCTGGAAGAGTTGCGCACCTTTGCCGAGGTCATGGACCGGATCAAAGCCGCGTATGTCGAACCGGTAGACGACAAGACCCTGCTGGAAAATGCCATCAAGGGCATGCTCAGCAACCTCGACCCGCACTCCGCCTACCTGGGCCCGGAAGACTTCGCTGAATTGCAGGAAAGCACCAGCGGCGAATTCGGCGGCCTGGGCATCGAAGTCGGTGCCGAAGACGGCTTCATCAAAGTGGTGTCGCCAATCGACGACACCCCGGCCTCCAAGGCTGGCATTCAGGCTGGCGACTTCATCGTCAAGATCAACGGCGCACCGACTCGCGGCCAGACCATGACCGAAGCCGTGGACAAGATGCGCGGCAAGATCGGCCAGAAAATAACCCTGACCCTGGTCCGCGACGGCGGCACGCCGTTCGACGTGGTGCTGACCCGCGCCACCATCCAGGTCAAGAGCGTCAAGGCGCAGTTGCTGGAATCCGGCTACGGCTACATCCGTATCACCCAGTTCCAGGTCAAGACCGGCGAAGAGGTTTCCAAGGCCCTGGCCAAGTTGCGCAAGGACAACGGCAAGAAGCTCAACGGCATCATCCTCGACCTGCGTAACAACCCGGGCGGCGTGCTGCAAGCAGCGGTTGAAGTGGTCGACCACTTCATCACCAAGGGCCTGATCGTCTACACCAAAGGCCGCATCGCCAACTCCGAACTGCGCTTCTCCGCCACCGGCAAAGACGAAAGCGAAGCGGTGCCAATGGTCGTGCTGATCAACGGCGGCAGCGCCTCGGCCTCGGAAATTGTCGCCGGCGCCTTGCAGGATCAGAAGCGCGCCGTGCTGATGGGCACCACCAGTTTCGGCAAAGGCTCGGTACAAACCGTGCTGCCACTGAACAATGATCGCGCCCTGAAGATCACCACCGCGCTGTACTTCACGCCGAACGGTCGCTCGATCCAGGCCCAGGGCATCGTGCCGGACATCGAAGTGCGCAAGGCCAAGATCACCAACGAGCAGGACGGCGAGTACTTCAAGGAAGCCGATCTGCAGGGCCACTTGGGCAATGGCAACGGCGGTGCCGACAAGCCGACGTCCAGCAGCAAAGCCAAGGCGATGCCGCAGGATGACGACTACCAATTGGCCCAGGCCCTGAGCCTGCTCAAAGGGCTGAGCATCACCTCCGGTCGCTGAGATGCGCCTGCGGTTCATCCTCGGTTTGTTGTGCTGTCTGGCGGGTGCTGCTCACGCGGAGCCCGCCAAGACCTCCCCTCACAAGGCTTACCTGACACTGATCATCGATGACCTGGGGCAGAACCTGCCCCGGGATCGTCGCGTGCTCGCCCTGCCCGGCCCGGTGACCACGGCGATCATGCCCGACACACCCCACGCCGCCGAATTCGCCCGCGAAGCCCATCGCGCCGGCAAGATTGTCATCCTGCACATGCCCATGGACCCGGCCACCGGCCCGTTCGCCTGGCATCCCGACCTGCCCATCGAAGAACTGGAAAAGCGCCTCAACGCCGCGTTCAGAGCCGTGCCGTACACCGCCGGCATCAACAACCACATGGGCAGCCGCATGACCGCCCAGCAACCGGCCATGGCCTGGTTGATGGCGGACTTGCAGCGCCGACATAAATTCTTCGTCGACAGCCGCACCAGCGCGCAAACCGTGGGCGCGGCTGAAGCACAGAAGATTGGCTTGGCGAGCGTTTCCCGGGATGTGTTTCTCGATGATGAGCGCACCGAGGCGGCGATCTTCACCCAGTTGCAAACGGCGATCAGCCTGGCGCACAAGCAGGGTTCGGCGGTGATGATCGGGCATCCGTATCCGCAGACATTGGCGGTGCTCGAGCGTGAATTGCCGAAGTTGAAGGCTCAGGGAATTGACTGGATCGACATCAAAATGATGATCAGCGTGCGCAGCAATCGAGCGACGGCTGCTCATGGAAAGGACGGCGTGTACCGATAATTCGCGACACCAAAAAACCACTGTGGGAGCGGGCTTGCTCGCGAAGAGGGAGTGTCAGTCGCCATAAGTGTTGGCTAACACACCGCATTCGCGAGCAAGCCCGCTCCCACATTTTTGAATGGGGTGGTGTCAGAGATACTTCGCCATGATGTCGTCCACCACGCCTTCCTTGCGCATCTGATCCAGCGCCGCCTGAAGCTTGGAGACAATTTCATCCGGCACGTCTTTATTCAGCGCCAGGTACAACTCGGCGCTGTTGAAGCGCAGCACGGTCTTGAGTCCGGTCACGCCATCCTGACGGGCCAGATAACGGCCCGCCGGATCACCCGTGGCCCACAGATCAATCTGCCCACTGACCAGTTTCTTGGCGTTGTCCTGATCCCGCAGCACCACAATCGGCTTTAACCCTTCCTTGGCCAGGGTTTCGGCAATTGCATCGCCCTTGTACGCGCCGATCTTGTATTTGCGCGCCTGATCCAGCGTCTCGAGGGTGATTTTGCTGTCAGCCTTGGCCAGCATGATCCAGTCATCCGGGCCGATCGGGCCGACCCACTTAAAGAGCTTTTCGCGGTCCGGAAGTCGCGCCATCACGAACACGCCGTAACCGGGTTTCTCCAGGGCGAGTTTGTAGATCCGCTCCCAAGGGAAACGCAGGGTCAGGCTGTAGGTGATGTCGGTGCGCTTGAACATCTCGCGGACGATGTCCACGGCGATGCCGTTGATGTTCTCGTCCTGAGCGAAGTTTTTGCCGTTCTTGGCCATGTTGTATGGCGGGAAGTTTTCCGTCAGCAGCACCAGATCGGTGGCGGGACTTTCTTCGGCGCGGGCTCCGTTGATGAGCAACAGAGAAGCGCTGGCGAGGACGAGCAGAAAACGTTTGAACATGTCGGGCTACCGGAATCCATGGCGTGCCCAAGAGTGCCCTGAGCCCGCCATGCTGTCCACTGGCCTGTATCGGTTTGTTTAGCGCATCACGATTCCGCGATGGGCCATGTAGGCCTTGGCTTCCTGCACGATGTACTCGCCGAAGTGGAAAATACTCGCCGCCAGCACCGCACTGGCGTGGCCTTCGATAATGCCGTCGGCCAGATGTTGCAGGTTGCCGACACCGCCGGAAGCGATCACCGGAATGCCCAGCGCATCGCTGATCGCACGGGTAACGCCCAGGTCGAAGCCGTTTTTCATGCCGTCCTGGTCCATGCTGGTCAGCAGGATTTCACCGGCACCCAAGCCTTCCATCTTCTTCGCCCACTCGACAGCGTCGAGACCGGTTGGCTTGCGCCCGCCGTGGGTGAAGATTTCCCAGCGCGGGGTTTCGCCCGGGCCGGAGACCTTCTTCGCGTCGATGGCGACGACGATGCATTGCGAGCCGAAATGCTGCGCTGCTTCACCGACGAACTCCGGGTTGAACACAGCGGCGGTGTTGATCGAGACTTTGTCCGCGCCGGCATTCAGCAAGTTGCGAATGTCCTGCACGGTGCGCACGCCGCCACCGACGGTCAGCGGGATAAACACCTGGCTGGCCATGCGCTCGACGGTATGCAGCGTGGTATCGCGGCCATCGACGCTGGCAGTAATGTCGAGGAAGGTAATCTCGTCGGCACCCTGCTCGTCATAGCGACGGGCGATTTCCACCGGGTCGCCGGCATCACGGATGTTTTCGAACTTCACACCTTTGACGACCCGGCCGTTATCCACGTCCAGGCAAGGGATGATGCGTTTGGCCAGCGCCATGGTCAGTCCTCAGCCTTTGTACGAATCGCAGAAAGCTTGCGCTTCCGCGACGTCGAGGGTGCCTTCGTAGATCGCCCGGCCGGTGATGGCGCCGATGATGCCCGGCGCCTTGGCGTCGAGCAGCGACTTGATGTCGCCGAGGTTGTGAATACCGCCGGATGCAATCACCGGAATGCGCGTGGCAGCGGCCAGGGCAGCGGTGAACGGCACATTGCAGCCCTGCATCATGCCGTCTTTGGCGATGTCGGTATAAACGATCGCAGACACGCCGTCGGCTTCGAACTGCTTGGCCAGGTCGATCACCTGAATGGTGCTGATCTCAGCCCAGCCGTCGGTGGCGACGAAACCGTCCTTGGCGTCCAGGCCAACAATCACTTTGCCCGGGAATGCGCGGCAGGCTTCGGCGACGAAGGCCGGGTCTTTCACAGCCTTGGTGCCGATGATCACGTAGCTAACGCCAGCCTTGACGTAGTGCTCGATGGTTTCCAGGGAACGGATACCGCCGCCGATCTGGATCGGCAGGTTCGGGTAGCGCTTGGCAATCGCGGTGACCACTTCGCCGTTGACCGGCTGGCCTTCAAAGGCGCCGTTCAAATCGACCAGATGCAGACGACGGCAACCGCCCTCCACCCACTTGGCAGCCATGCTCACCGGGTCGTCGGAGAACACCGTGGAATCTTCCATGCGGCCCTGGCGCAGACGAACACAGGCACCGTCCTTGAGATCGATAGCGGGAATAATCAGCATCTGGCAAACCTTCAAATTCGATTGTTCAGCTTCGCTCGGAAATCAGTTTTTCTCGAGCGCCCACAGGTCGCTTTCGATGCTTTCGAACCTTTCTTTAAGGTGCGTCTGCACATCGAAAATCGCCCTGTTGTAATAGTGCGGCGCGATTTCGCGGGTAAACAGTTCAAGAATTTCCGCCGCTTCGAACGAACCCAGGTCCAGTTCGAAGCGATCCTCCATGAACCGCTTGATCTTGTGATTGGCCTCGTTCTCCTGTTCGGGAGTGAGGGTCAGGATCGGCGGCTTGGATTTCTTGACGGCCATTTACCAGCGACCGTCCCACGCGGCGAAGTTCTGCAGCAATTGCAGGCCATGGGTATGGCTCTTCTCCGGGTGGAACTGCACGGCGAAACGCGAGCCATCGGCCAGCGCAGCAGCGAAATCGACACCGTAGTGACCACCACCCACCACCTGCCGCGAATTGCCGGCAGCGATGTAGTAGCTGTGCACGAAGTAGAAACGCGCCAGGTCCGGAATGTTGTGCCACAGCGGGTGACTCACCGTCTGCTTCACTTCGTTCCAGCCCATGTGCGGGACTTTCAGGTGTTCGCCGTCTTCATGCAGGTCTTTGCCGAAGAACTTCACCGCGCCCGGGAACAGGCCGATGCAGTCCACGCCCTCGTTCTCTTCACTGCTGTCGAGCAAGGCTTGCATGCCGACGCAGATGCCGAGGAACGGACGGTCCTGGCTGACTTCACGCACCAGCGAGTCGAAACCCAGGCGACGGATCTCCGCCATGCAATCGCGAATCGCGCCGACGCCGGGGAAAACCACCCGGTCGGCTTCGCGAATCACATCGGCATCGCTGGTGATCAAGACCTTGCCGGCACCGACGTGCTCGAGGGCCTTGGCCACCGAGTGCAGGTTGCCCATGCCGTAATCGATAACCGCGACCGTCTGCATTACAGAACGCCCTTGGTCGATGGCATTTGCCCGGCCATGCGGTCATCCAGCTCTACCGCCATGCGCAGCGCGCGGCCGAAAGCCTTGAACACGGTTTCGATCTGGTGGTGAGTATTGGTGCCGCGCAGGTTGTCGATGTGCAGGCTGACGAGCGCATGGTTGACGAAGCCCTGGAAGAATTCCTGGAACAGGTCAACGTCGAAACCGCCAACGGTGGCGCGGGTGTAGGGAACGTGCATCTGCAGGCCAGGGCGGCCGGAGAAGTCGATCACCACGCGCGACAGCGCTTCATCGAGCGGCACGTAGGCATGGCCGTAGCGACGGATGCCTTTCTTGTCGCCGATGGCTTTGGCAAAGGCCTGACCCAGGGTGATACCGACGTCTTCCACGGTGTGGTGGTCGTCGATATGCAGGTCGCCCTTGCTGACAATATCCAGGTCGATCAGCCCGTGACGGGCGATCTGGTCCAGCATGTGCTCAAGAAAAGGAACACCGATATCAAATCGGGCCT
>NZ_JBIWEL010000018.1:19533-149684 GCF_044762525.1 Pseudomonas sp. NPDC096950
GGGCGTTTCCGGTGCCATCCAGGTTGATCGAGGCTTTGATCTGGGTTTCCAGAGTGTCGCGCTCAACAGACGCCTTACGTTCGGCCATCACCAGCTCCGCAAAATCATTGGGCGAAAAAGGCAGCCATTATAGGGGCGCGGGCCGGAAACAGAAACACGATACGTGATATGGCTGACGGACAGACTCCCGGGTTGTCGGGGATAGACATGTCCATACAAGCGTTTTGCCGCACACACAAAACAAATGTGGGAGCGGGCTTGCTCGCGAAGGCGGTGTGTCAGCCAACATTCATGTCGACTGACACGCCCTCTTCGCGAGCAAGCCCGCTCCCACAGGGGTGATGCGTTTACAGACTTAGTGGAACAACACCGCCGTCTTCTGCAAGGTCACCCAAACACCCCAAGCCAACGGAATCCCCACTACCAGCCAAGCGGCTATCGCCAATGGTTTGGTGCCCGGTGCGGCTTTCCACTCCAGCACGGTGCTGCTGTCAGCACCTTTGTCGTGGCCCAGCGCTTGTTCAGCGGCCAGTTCAGCGTCGGTCATGAAGTACTTGTCGGCCACCGGACGCACCAGCAGGTTGCACAGGAAACCCAGCACCAGCAGGCCCGCGAGGATGTACAACGTGATGTCGTAAGCCGCGGCACGTTCAACGCCGATGCTCAGTTGATACTCACGCAGGTAGTTCACCAACACCGGACCCAACACGCCCGCCGCCGCCCACGCCGTCAGCAGACGACCGTGGATCGCGCCGACCATTTGCGTACCGAACAGGTCCGCCAGGTAAGCCGGAACGGTCGCAAAACCGCCGCCGTACATCGACAGGATGATGCAGAACGCCGCCACGAACAGGGCAACGTTACCCAAGTGACCCAGGTTCGGGATCAGCGCGTACAGGGCAAAGCCCAGGGCGAAGAACACGAAATAGGTGTTTTTACGACCCAGGTAATCGGAGAACGAAGCCCAGAAGAACCGGCCACCGATGTTGAACAGGCTCAGCAAACCGGTGAAACCGGCCGCAATCGCGGCGATCGAAGCCAGTTGCCCGGCGTCCAGTTTGCCGAATGGCAGGTCGACACCGATCAATTTGCCGCCGAACACTTCCTGCAACAGTGGCGAAGCCATGCCGAGGATGCCGATACCGGCGGATACGTTCAGGCACAGCACCAGCCACACCAGACGGAATTGCGGGGTTTTCCACGCGACGTTCACGTGGACGTGGCGATGAGTAATCATCGCGTTCGCCACTTTCTTCGCCGGAGCGGTCCAGCCTTCAGGCTTCCAGCCGGTTGGCGGAACGCGGTAGGAGAGTGCGCCGCCGATCATGAACACGAAGTAGATCGCGGCCATCACCAGGAAGCTCTGCCACACGCCCACGCCGGTCGGCGAAGCGAAGTGACTCATCAAGGCTGCGGCCAGTGGAGCACCGACCATCGCGCCACCACCGAAACCCATGATTGCCATGCCCGTCGCCATACCGCGCTTGTCCGGGAACCACTTGATCAGGGTCGAGACCGGCGAGATATAACCCAGGCCCAGGCCGATACCGCCAATGACTCCGGAGCCGATCCACATCAGCCAGATCTGGTGGGTATAAATCCCCAGCGCCGAAATCAGCAGGCCACCGCACCAGCACAAAGCCGATACAACACCAGCCTTACGCGGCCCGGCGTGCTCCAGCCAGCCACCCCAGATTGCTGCCGAGCAGCCGAGGAAGATGAAGAACAGGGTGTAGATCCAGCCGAGCATCGAGATCGGCCAGTCGCATTGGGACGAGAAGATTTGCGAGATGAAGCTCATGTCCGGCGCACAAGCGACCGGAGCGGTAACGCCCAGGGCCTTGGACAGCGGCAACCAGAACACCGAGAAGCCGTAGGCCATCCCGATGCACAAGTGAATGGCCAAAGCGGCCGGTGGTACCAGCCAACGGTTGAAACCGGGCTTGGCGATAATGCGTTCCTTGGACAGGAACCCGGGCCGGCTGGCTTTGATGCCGTCCGCCGTGATGCTCGTGCTCATTGTGTATCCCCCAATTATTAGTATGGTTCGCCAGCCACTCCTCACCTCCGGCCTTATGCACGCAGGCATGACCTTTTTTAAGTGAAGCTCCATTTAGGCGCGACGTTAAGTCGCAGAAGGACGGACGAACCCGCAGAGGTTACCATTTGCTCGTGACAGAAAAACCAAACTGACATCACCTTTTGTATGTCGTCTGACCTCTTTTCTCTGTAGGCGCGGCCTTCGGCAGCGCCAACAGAGGTGATATCTGTAAAAATTTCTTACAGGAACCGCCATGCCAATCATCGTCGAGCCGCTGAACGAAGCCACTTACCAGGATCAGCAGGATCTGCAAAAGATCTACCGCGACGCCCCGGACTGGCTGTTTGCGCCGTTTGCCGGCGAGGTGCAGTTGATTGAAGGTTGCCTGCAGGACGGCTCGCTGATCGCCGGACGCTTCAATGATCGGTTGCTGGGCGCGGGCCGTCTGCAACGTCAACAGGAGGTCTGGCACTTGTCTCAAATTTGCGTGCGAAAAATTACCCGTCGCCGTGGGGTGGCGGAGCGTCTGGTGAACGAAGCACAGAAAATGGCGTCGCAATCGGGCGCGACATTACGTTTGTTGGCGCCTGCCGGGCACCTGGAAGCCCAGGCATTGGCGGCCAAACTGAACGTGCCGCTGGACGTGCTGCCCATATGAACTGACCGGTCGTCAGTTTCGGAGCGCTATACTCCCCGGCTAAATTTTGAATTCGACTAACTACAAGGACTCGCCCATGAAAGCGTTCGGCAAAATCCTGGGTCTGGTACTTCTCGGGCTGTTGCTGATCATTGTGGCGCTGGGCTTTGCCCTGACCCACCTCTTCGATCCC
The DNA here is from genome assembly GCF_044762525.1 of Pseudomonas sp. NPDC096950. NCBI lineage: Bacteria > Pseudomonadati > Pseudomonadota > Gammaproteobacteria > Pseudomonadales > Pseudomonadaceae > Pseudomonas > Pseudomonas sp. NPDC096950. Next base: position 22,405 of record NZ_JBIWEL010000018.1, read on the forward strand.
AACGACTATAAAGACGAGATTCGCCAGATTGCCCGCGACAAGGCCCACATCGAGCTGACGCTCAATGGCGACATCGGCTGGAGCCTGTTCCCGTGGCTGGGCCTGGAATTGCACGAAGCCAGTGTCGCGACCCTGGTCAAACCTACCGAACCGTTCGCTGACTTGCAGATGCTCGGCCTGTCGGTGCGCGTGCTGCCGCTGCTACGCCGTGAAGTACAGATGAGCGACGTACGCGTCGAAGGCCTGAACCTGCGCCTGAATCGCGACAAGGACGGCCACGGCAACTGGGAAGACATCGGCAAGATCCCGGCACCCGCCAATACTGGCGAGACGCCGCCTGCCGTGCCCGCCGGCGAACCTGCGCCAGCGGCGCCTGTCGTCGCAGAAAAACCGCCGCAACCCATCCGCCTGGACATCGACAGCCTGACCGTGAACAACGCGCGGGTTGAATACAACGATGAGAAAACCGGCAAGAGCTACACCGCCGAAAGCATCCAGATGAGCACCGGAGCAGTTCACGATTCGACCAATATTCCGCTCAAACTCACCGCATTCCTGTCCTCCAACCAACCTGCGCTGCGCGTGCGTACCGAGTTGAACGGTGAATTGCGCATTGCCCGCGCCCTCCAGCGTTACCAGTTCGAAGACATGAAACTGTCGGGCGAAGTAACCGGCGACCCGCTGCAAGGCAAGACCATGACCTTCGCCGCCCAGGGCCAGTTGCTGCTGGATAAAGCGGCCAACGTCGCCGAATGGACCGGTATCAAGATCTCCGCCAACCAGTTGCGCGCCTTGGGTGAACTGAAGGTCAACGACCTCGACAAGACACCACAGATCAATGGCGGGCTGTCGATTGCCCAGTTTGACCTGGCGAAATTCGTCGACAGCATCGGCCAGAAACTCCCGGCCATGGCCGAGGGCAGCCTGAGCAAAGTCGAGCTGGTCAGCCGTCTGGCCGGTACGCCGACCAGCCTTTCGTTCGACAACATCAACTTGAAAGTCGACGACAGCACCTTCAGCGGCCGTATCGCCGTTGAGGACTTCGCCAAACAATCCCTGCGCGCCATCCTCAAGGCTGACACGTTCAACGTCGACCGTTACCTGCCGCCAAAATCCGCCGAAGCCAACAGCGCCACGCAAGTGCGTCAGGCCGAAGTAGCCAGCACCGAGGCCGATGCCATGGCGGGTGCGGGCAGCACGCCGCTGCCGGAATCACCGACCAAAGGCGCGTGGAGCACCGAGCGCCTGTTGCCGGTGGAACGCCTGGCCAAACTCGACGTGGATGCCGACCTGACCTTCGGCCAGTTGACCCTCGACAAACTGCCGATCCAGAACGCAGCGCTCAAGGCTAACGGCCAGGGCGGCTTGCTGACCCTGGAGAACCTGCGCGGCGACTTGTACAACGGCAACTTCGAAGCCAAGGGCACCCTCGATGTGCGTCAGCAAGTGCCGGCACTGAGCATGCAAACCCACATCACCAAAGTGCCAGTGGAAAAAATCCTCGAAAGCCAGGGCAAGAATCCGCCAGTCAAAGGCCTGGTGACGCTTACCAGTGCACTGACCGGCAGCGGCAACAGCCAGAAAGCGTTGGTCGAAACCCTCAACGGCAACGCCAGTTTTGTCATCAACAACGGCGTGCTGCTCAACGCCAACCTTGAACAACAACTGTGCAAAGGCATCGCCACCCTGAACCGCAAAACCCTCAGCGGCGAACCGCGGGGCAAGGACACGCCGTTCCAGGAGCTCAAGGGCAACCTGACCTTCCGCAACGGCGTGGCCAGCAACCCGGACATGAAAGTGCGCATCCCGGGCATGACCGTCAATGGTGACGGCGACGTCGATCTGCGGGTGCTGGGCATGGACTATCGCGTCGGCATCATCGTCGAAGGCGACACCAGTGCGATGCCGGATCCAGCCTGTCAGGTCGGAGAGAAATTCGTCGGCATCGAGTGGCCGCTGCGCTGCCGTGGCCCGTTGGAACTCGGCGCCAAGGCGTGCCGCGTAGACAACGAACGCATGGGCCAGGTCGCAGCCAAACTGGCGGGTGAGAAGCTCAGCGACAAGATCGACGAGAAGCTCGGCGACAAGGTCAGCCCGGAATTGAAAAACGCGTTGAAGGGGCTGTTCAAGCGATGAGAGCCGAGCAGTTTTCATCGGCGGTGCTGGATTGGTACGACCGCCACGGCCGCCACGATTTACCCTGGCAACAGGGCATCACCCCGTATCGGGTGTGGGTCTCGGAAATCATGTTGCAGCAGACCCAGGTCAGCACCGTGCTGAATTACTTCGACCGCTTCATGGCCTCGCTGCCGACGGTCGAAGCCCTGGCCACCGCGCCGGAAGACGAAGTGCTGCACCTGTGGACGGGCCTGGGTTACTACACCCGCGCGCGCAATTTGCAGAAGACCGCGAAGATCGTCGTCGCTGAACATGGCGGCGAGTTTCCCCGTGATGTGGAAAAACTGGTGGAGCTGCCCGGCATCGGCTTGTCCACGGCGGGTGCGATCGCCAGCCTGAGCATGGGCCTGCGCGCACCGATCCTCGACGGCAACGTTAAACGGGTGCTGGCGCGCTTTACCGCGCAAGAGGGATATCCGGGCGAGCCGAAGGTCGCCAAACAGCTCTGGGCGAACGCTGAGCGCTTTACGCCCCATGATCGGGTCAACGCCTACACCCAGGCGATGATGGATCTGGGCGCGACGCTCTGCACCCGCAGCAAACCGAGTTGCCTGCTCTGCCCGCTTGAAAAGGGTTGTGAAGCACACATGCTCGGCCTGGAAACCCGCTACCCGATCCCCAAGCCGCGCAAAGCCGTGCCGCAGAAGCGCACGCTGATGCCAATGCTCGCCAACCGCGAAGGCGCGATTCTGCTTTACCGTCGCCCTTCCACGGGCCTGTGGGGCGGTTTGTGGAGCTTGCCGGAACTCGATGATCTCGATGACCTGCAACACCTGGCCACGCAGCACTCGCTGGAACTCGGCAGCCAACAGGCGTTGCCGAGCCTGGTGCACACCTTCAGCCACTTCCAGTTGTCCATCGAACCCTGGCTGGTTCAGGTCCAGGAGGCCGGCCATCACGTGGCCGAGGCCGACTGGCTCTGGTATAACCTCGCCACCCCGCCGCGCCTGGGCCTTGCCGCCCCGGTCAAAACCTTGCTCGAACGCGCGGCCGCCGTATTGAACGCAGGAGAGTCGTCATGACCCGCACCATCATGTGCCGCAAGTACAAAGAAGAATTGCCCGCCCTGGAGCGCGCCCCGTTCCCTGGCGCAAAAGGCCAGGACATTTTTGACCACGTCTCCGCCAAGGCCTGGGCCGACTGGCAGAAACACCAGACGCTGCTGATCAACGAAAAACGCCTGAACATGATGAACGCCGAAGATCGCAAATATCTTCAGGGCGAGATGGACAAGTTCTTTTCCGGCGAGGAATACGCCCAGGCTGAAGGCTACGTTCCGCCGGCTGAATAATCCCGTTCTTGTGGGGGTCGGAACGTAAGCGACGGTAATAATTAAAATTTTTTTGAAAACTTTCTTGACGACCCCCTGAAAAACCAGTTTAATGCGCCCCGTTGCCCAGATAGCTCAGTCGGTAGAGCAGGGGATTGAAAATCCCCGTGTCGGCGGTTCGATTCCGTCTCTGGGCACCAAATACCGAAAACCCTGAATCGCAAGATTCAGGGTTTTTTTATGCCTGCGATTTAATCAGCGACGGTTTGTCCGTCCAATCCGCGGCACTTTTGCCTCCCCTTACGGAAAAGGGTAACCAACGTCATGAGCCAGAAGAAAACCCGCATCCCCCTGCCCCACCCGCCGCCCTACCGCGAAAGCCGAATCACCTTGTGGCTGATGAACCTTGTGTACCTGTTGATCGCCTGCTCCGCCGGCCTGCTCGGTTACGCCGTCGTTGATGGCTTGATCCATGGCTCGATCAGCACCATGAATCGACACGGGCCTGTGGTGATTTACAAGCTGGCGCAGCAACCGCGGATGTATTGGTTTCTGATTGTCTGGCACAGCGCCAGCGCCCTTGGCTTACTGGCCCTGGGCGCCGGGGCGTTCTGGCTGCATCGAATCGTGCTGGCGGCGCCGGACAAGCCGAAGCGCAAACGCGTACGGCGTTAACCCGGTCTGATCACCGTAAATGCCCTATCCGCTTATTGATCCCCATTCCAGTGAAAGACCAGGTTACGCGCAGTGCCGCTTCCGACATCGGTCGTGTCGTGCTTCGCCTCGCCATTGCGCGTCGCAATGACGGTGTACTTGCCGGCGGGCAATTGAACGTATACCAACGGGCCAGCCTGGCTCAGGGTCAGTACCGTTTGCCCTTCGGTTTTCTGGATAACCACATCGACATCGGGAATGTATTTGTTATCCACGCCGACAGAGAACGTCATGTGCAGGTTGTAACCCTTGGCCTGCTGAATGGCCTTGGATTCGTCCTCGCCGATACCACCGGACAGGTAAGTAATCCCGTCCTGTTGCTGCGGCTGGACTTGCACGCCTGAGCTGTCGATCGGATCAAGGCTGGCGGCATGCAACAGGACCGGGAACATCAACACGCCAAGGGCGGCGAGTGGCAATACGAATGAATGGACACGTTTCATGGGGGCGACTCCCGGGCGCTATAGAGCCCATTGGCTACTCCCCTTAGATTTCGGGCGAGATACTCAAGTTTTAGATTGATTAGGACTTGGGGTCACTGCGAATGGGACTACACGGTGTATTCCGAATACCTCGGCCGTCGTCGGCCTGATCCCGCGAAACGAATCTGGGATTTCCTTCCAATTTATCAGCCGCGCCCGGCATCGCTGACCAATGTGTCGTTGGCATTCTTTTCCGTCAGTTCATCCAGCTGCGGAAGACTTCATGAGCAACCTCAAACCCGAAGACACTCAAGACCCACATCTCGCCTCACTGCTCGGCAATCTTGGCGAGCTGATTCGCCAGGCGCGCCAGAAAGTGCTGAGAGCGGTTGATACCGCTCAGGTGCAAACCTGCTGGCAGATTGGACGGCATATTGTGGAGTTCGAGCAGGCAGGGGCTCGGCGCGCGGTGTATGGCAAGCAGTTGCTGTCGACGCTAGCCAAGGATCTGACTGCGCAATTTGGGAAAGGCTTTGATGCTTCCAATCTTCGCTACATGCGCTTGTTCTACCAGGCATTCCCGATTTGTGACGCACTGCGTCACGAATTGAGCTGGACCCACTACCGCCGGCTGCTGCGAGTAGACAGTGACAGCGCCCGCACGTGGTACATGGACGAAGCCGCCAACCAGAACTGGTCAAGCCGCGCCCTGGAGCGCCAGATCAACACCCTCTACTACGAGCGTTTGCTGTTGAGTCGGGACAAGGCTCCTGTCATGGCGGAGGCCGCTACCAACATCCAGGCGATGAGCGAAAGCCCTCGGGAATTCATCCGCGATCCAGTGATGCTGGAGTTTCTAGGCCTGCCCAATGCAGGACTGGTTCTGGAAACCGAACTTGAACAAGCACTCATCGAGCAACTCCAGGGCTTCCTGCTTGAGCTGGGCAAAGGTTTTGCCTTTGTCGCCCGCCAGCAACGTATCAGCACCGAAGGCAGAGACTTCTACATCGATCTGGTGTTCTACAACTACCTGCTCAAATGCTTTGTCATCTTCGATCTCAAGCGCGGGGAATTAACCCATCAGGATGTCGGGCAAATGGACATGTATGTGCGCATGTACGACGACCTCAAGCGCAGCGACGAAGACGGACCGACCGTCGGCATCATTCTGTGTGCGCAGAAAAACGAATCGGTGGTGCGCTACTCGGTGTTACAGGGAAACGAACAACTGTTCGCCAGCAAGTACAAACTGGTGCTGCCGAGCGAGGATGAACTGCGGGCGGAGATGGATCGAGAGCGGGCAGCCCTTGAAAAACGGTTACCCACACAACAAACACAGGATTGTCCATGAGCTGCGCGAAGACTATCGTTGACAGCCACCCGCAAAGGTTCGAAGCCGATGAATTTGCAGGACATGCCCTCACTGGCATCCACTCAAATCGAGCTGCCACTGCCAACCTCCGCTCCCGGCGAACCGTTCAAGGAACCCGCCGCAGACGGCTTCATCCTCGGCGGCTTCACTTGGCGGCACGCTCAACCCGACGCGAATCGCCCGGTCGTGATCATCAACGCCGCCACCTCGGTCCGGTGCCGCCACTATTCGCGCTTCGCGGATTACCTGTTCGCCAATAACTTTGACGTCATCACCTACGACTACCGTGGCATCGGTGAATCGCGGCCGGCATCTCTGAAAGGACTCGATGCCACCTGGTCCGATTGGGGTGTATTGGATTTCGAAGCGATTCTCAAGCGCGCACAACGTGAGTTCCCCGACCAGCCCATCGATGTGGTCGGCCACAGCTTTGGCGGCTGTGCAGCGGGCCTGGGAGCCTCTGGGCACCTGATCCGGCACTTGGTGACCGTCGGCGCGCAATTCGCTGACTGGCGCGACTATGCGCCGGCTCACCGCTGGCGAATGTTCGGCAAGTGGCACGTGGTGATGCCGTTGGTAACGATGATCTGCGGCTACTTCCCCGGCAAACGCCTCGGCTGGCTGGAAGACACGCCCGCCGGCGTCGTTCGCGACTGGAGCACGCCCACCGAGCGCTACGAGAAGCGCCCCAGCGGCCGCGTGATCCACGTACAACACGGGCGGCTGCCGTTCGCCAACGTCAGCGCGAAAACCCTGGCCATCAGCATCAGCGACGATCCTTACGGCACCATCCCGGCCATCGAACGCCTGCTCGACTACTTCACCGGCGGCACGACCACCCATCTGCGAATCGAGCCGAAAGACATCGGCGAAGAAGAAGTCGGACATTTCGCCTTTTTTCGTAGCCCATACCAAGCCACACTATGGCCCATTGCATTGTCCTGGCTGCAAAACGGCGAACTGGCCCCCGATACCCCCGGGCGGCGAGTGCACCGCAGCTGAGTGACCTGCCCTCTCAACGAAATACGGAACGACGCCCATGGCCTCCGCCAACAAGCAGCAAAAACGCGCCACCCGCGCCAAAGCCAAGGCCAAGCAGAACCGCACCCAACGGGCCGCCGCGCCGGTTGAGCTGGACCCAAACGATGATCGCATCGACTTCGAATCGGTGGACCTGACCGAGCTGTTCAAAGAGATGATCGATGCGGCAAAGATCAGCCAGCAGGCGATGTGCGTAGCCTTTCTCGAACACCCGTTGCTCGGTCTGGTGCTAACGCAGGAAGGCGAAGAAACAGCGACAGATTTCATCATCGCGGCGCTGATCGAGTATCGCCAATGGTCCGCCGAAGCCGACGAGGCCGCCGCCCTCGCGTGGATCGAATCCCCGGCCTTCCAGGCTGATTACGTGGCGGCGTCCGAAATCATCGCTGCCCAAACCCAACAGAAAGCGAACTGAGTTCCCATGGCATCCCTGAACAAGCAACAGAAACGCGCCAAACGCGCCAAGATCAAAGCCAAGCAAATCAACATCCACGGTCGCAAACCCGCCGCACTGGACGATGACCTGGGCGAAATCGGCGAACCGATCCCGGAATACACACTGGCGATGTTCAGCAAAATGCGTGACGCCGAAGCCATCGGCCGTAACGACATGCTGCTGACCCTGCTGTCGAACCTCGCCGACATCATCAGCGACCATCCAGAATTGCTGGACATGGAAAACGCCGACAACGAAGCCATGGCCGCCACTCACCTGGCCGCCGACATGCTGATCGACTACCGCATGTGGGCCGACGGCATGGACCGCGACACCGCCCAGGCCTGGCTGACCGACCCACAATTCATCACCGACTTCGGCACCGCGCTCGACAGCTATCGCGAGTCGCTGGAAACCCAGGAAGAAAAGGCTGAGTAATCAGCCTTCGAGTAGAAACAAAAACGGCCGCTTGTCATCACTGACAGCGGCCGTTTTGCATTACGCGGTGTGAATCAGTTCAACACCACCGCGCCAACCTTCTGCAGCTTGCGACGACGGGCCACGAATAACCCGACCGCCACGACCAGCAAACTCAGGAACCCGGTCGCGAGGATTTCCACGCGGTGGGCTTCCTGGAACAGCATGATGGTCAGGGCCGCGACGATGAAGACGATCACCGCGTAGGTCAGGCCCGGGAACAGCCACATGCTGAAGGCGATTTTTTCGCCGCGTGCCATGCGCTGTTTGCGCATACGCAGTTGCGAGATCGCGATCACCAGGTACACCAGCAGCGCGATGGCGCCGGAAGTGGCCAGCAGGAATTCGAACACGGCGGCCGGAGCCACGTAGTTGGCGAATACCGCGACGAACGCTGCACCAGTGGACAGAATCACAGCCCAGTACGGCGTGCCGCTTTTGTTGGTGCGCTGGGAAACGGCCGGCGCATCGCCGCGTTTGCCCAGGGAGAACATCATGCGCGAAGCGGTGTACAGCGCCGAGTTCAGGCAGCTGGTTACAGCGACCAATACCACGATGTCGACGATCAGTTTGGCATTCGGGATGCCCATGCGTTCAAGCACGGTCTGGTAGGAACCGACCGCAGCCAGGACCGGGTCATTCCATGGCACCAGGGCCACAACGATGAAGATCGACACGAGGTAGAACAAGCCGATCCGCCAGATCACCGAGTTGGTGGCCTTGGAGATTTGCTGGCCAGGGTTCTTCGATTCCGCGGCCGCGATGGTCACGATCTCGGTGCCCATGAAGGAGAACATGGTGGTCAGGATCGCGCCCAACACAGCGCCCATGCCGTTTGGCAGGAAGCCCTGGGTGTCGAACAGGTGCGAAACGCCGCTCACCTGGCTGTTCGGCAGGAAGCCAAAAATCGCCATGATGCCGAGGCCGATGAAGCCAATGATCGCGATGACTTTGACCAGGGCGAACCAGAATTCGAACTCACCGTAGTTCTTCACGCTGAACAGGTTGGTTACCGTCAGCAGCAGCGTGATGACCAGAGTGAAGGCCCAGATCGCCACATTCGGGAACCAGGCATGCAGGATCGTCGCGGCGGCGTTGGCTTCCAGCGGAATTACCAACACCCAGAACCACCAGTACAACCAGCCGATGGTGAAACCGGCCCAGTGACCAATCGCGCGATCGGCATATGTCGAGAAGGAACCGGTGTCCGGCGAGGCGACAGCCATTTCGCCAAGCATGCGCATGACTAGCACGACGAGAGCGCCAGCAGCGGCGTAGGCCAGCAGCACAGCTGGACCGGCAGCGGCAATGGCATGGCCCGAGCCGACGAACAGCCCGGCGCCGATAACCCCGGCGATCGACAACATGGTCACATGACGCGGTTTGAGCCCCTGTTCGAGGCCATTAGAGCTTTGGGTACTGCTCATTGAAACTACCTTTGCAAAGAAAGCGATTCAGTCCACCGCGTCTGGCTTTTCTTTCTCGTAAAAAGAATCCAACGGGGCGTTCCGTATTCTGCACGCAATAATTGCGCCAAAATGTTACAGACTCCCCAGAACCGCGGCTCTCCGCCTGACCGGACGGTCATCGCAAGTCATTGAGATTAATGGCAATTCGCCAGAGCGTTACCCAGCGACCCACTTGTAGAACGAACCAGCGCACCAGAAACACACTGAAAAAATGTGGGATGCACAATAAAAGTGCAGATCCGGAACGTTTGGCCGGTTAGCGCTTCCAACACCCCGCCAAAGCTGGCAACATCGCGCCTTTTTTACGCGACTCCCGCGGCCGCCTTGTATTTAACAGGGGTTCAAACGGCTGTTCGGTTGATAGCAGTGCGACAGTCTGCTGTAGCGATGCGACAACCTGCCACACGCCATCCGTTTACCGCCCGTAGCGCTGTTGGCTGCCATTCGAACGCTATGCTAGCTTGGCCGCCTCGCCAGGAAGGCCGCCAACAGCAGGAGCGAAACACTATGAGGAACGCACATGGCTGAGGCCACGCCCGCGCTTGAAATCCGCAACTTGCACAAACGCTACGGACAGCTTGAGGTGCTCAAGGGCATCTCGCTGACCGCCCGCGACGGCGATGTGATCTCGATCCTGGGTTCCTCCGGTTCCGGCAAGTCCACGTTCCTGCGTTGCATCAACCTGCTGGAAAACCCGCACCAGGGCCAGATCCTCGTGGCCGGCGAAGAACTCAAACTCAAGGCCGCGAAGAACGGCGAACTGGTTGCCGCCGACGGCAAACAGATCAATCGCCTGCGCAGTGAGATAGGTTTTGTGTTTCAAAACTTTAATCTGTGGCCGCACATGAGCGTGCTCGACAACATCATCGAAGCCCCGCGCCGGGTGCTCGGCCAAAGCAAGGCCGAAGCCATCGAAGTCGCCGAAGCCTTGCTGGCCAAGGTCGGCATCGCCGACAAGCGCCACGCTTACCCGGCGCAATTGTCTGGCGGCCAGCAACAACGGGCGGCGATTGCCCGCACGCTGGCGATGCAACCCAAGGTGATCCTGTTCGACGAGCCCACCTCCGCCCTTGACCCGGAAATGGTCCAGGAAGTACTTAATGTCATCCGCGCCCTGGCCGAAGAAGGCCGTACCATGTTGCTCGTCACCCACGAAATGGGCTTTGCCCGTCAGGTGTCCAGCGAAGTGGTGTTCCTCCACCAGGGCCTGGTAGAAGAACAAGGATCGCCACAGCAGGTGTTCGACAACCCGCTTTCGGCGCGCTGCAAACAATTCATGTCCAGCAACCGCTAACGGAGCTACCCGCATGCAGAACTACAAAAGAATCTTCCTGGCGGCTGCCGTCACCCTGGCCTTCAGTGCCGGTGCCGTCGCCGAGACCTTGAAGATGGGCATCGAAGCGGCCTACCCGCCGTTCAACAACAAAGATGCCAGTGGCAATGTCGTCGGCTTCGACAAAGAAATCGGCGATGCCCTGTGCGCCAAGATGAAAGTCGATTGCACCGTGGTTACGTCCGACTGGGACGGCATCATCCCGGCGCTGAACGCCAAGAAGTTCGACTTCCTGATCTCCTCGATGTCGATCACTGACGAGCGCAAGCAAGCGGTGGACTTCACCGACCCGTACTACTCCAACAAGCTGCAATTCATCGCCAAGAAAGACGTCGACTTCAAAACCGACAAGGCTTCCCTGCAAGGCAAAGTGATCGGCGCACAACGTGCGACCCTCGCCGGCACCTGGATGGAAGACAACATGGAAGGCGTTGAAGTCAAACTCTACGACACCCAGGAAAACGCTTACCTCGACCTGACCTCCGGTCGTCTGGACGGCATCCTGGCGGACAAATACGTCAACTACGAGTGGCTGAAAAGCGACGCCGGTCGCCCTTACGAATTCAAAGGCGATCCGGTGGAGGAAAGCGACAAAATCGGTATCGCTGTACGAAAAGGCGACACTCTGCGCGCGAAGTTGAACCTCGCCCTGAAAGAAATCGTTGAAGACGGCACCTACAAAAAGATCAACGACAAGTACTTCCCGTTCAGCATCTATTGATTCTGACCTGCCTGACCGGCGCCGTTCGCTGACGGCGCCAGTCTTTGGCATTGCCTGCCGCGATTTGAAAAGAAATCCATGATTATCGACCTCTACGGATTCGGCCCGGCGCTCGCCGCTGGCGCGCTGATGACTGTGAAACTGGCACTCTCGGCCCTGTGCCTGGGGCTGGTGCTCGGTCTGCTCGGCGCCTTGGCCAAGACTTCTCCGCACAAGCCTTTGCAATGGCTGGGCGGCACTTATTCGACGTTGGTTCGCGGCATTCCGGAATTGCTCTGGGTGCTGTTGATCTACTTCGGCACGGTCAATCTGATGCGTGCCCTGGGCGAGTTTTTCGGCAATCCCGACCTCGAACTCAATGCCTTCGCTGCTGGCGTGATCGCGCTGGGCCTGTGCTTCGGCGCCTACGCCACGGAAGTGTTTCGCGGCGCGATTCTGGCGATCCCTAAGGGTCACCGTGAAGCCGGCGTGGCCCTGGTCCTGTCGAAATTCCGCATCTTCACACGACTGATCATGCCGCAGATGTGGCGCATCGCCCTGCCGGGCCTGGGCAACCTGTTTATGATCCTGATGAAAGACACCGCGCTGGTGTCGGTGATCGGCCTGGAAGAAATCATGCGTCACGCGCAAATCGGCGTGACCGTGTCCAAACAGCCGTTCACCTTCTTTATGGTGGCGGCGTTCATGTACCTGGGCCTGACCATCCTGGCCATGACCGGCATGTACTTTCTGGAACGACGCGCCGCTCGCGGCTTCGCGAGGAGCACCCAATGAACTGGGAAGTCATCATCAAGTGGCTGCCGAAACTGGCCCAAGGCGCGACGCTGACCCTGGAACTGGTGGCCATCGCCGTGATCGCCGGGTTGCTGCTGGCGATTCCGCTGGGCATCGCGCGCTCGTCGCGACGCTGGTACGTGCGGTCATTGCCCTACGCCTACATCTTCTTTTTCCGTGGCACGCCGTTATTGGTTCAACTGTTCCTCGTCTACTACGGCCTGGCCCAGTTCGATGCAGTGCGTAACAGCTCGATGTGGCCGTACCTGCGCGATCCGTTCTGGTGCGCCACGGCGACCATGACCTTGCACACGGCGGCCTATATCGCCGAGATCCTGCGCGGTGCAATCCAGGCGATTCCGCCGGGCGAAATCGAAGCGGCGCGGGCGTTGGGCATGTCCAAGCCCAAGGCGCTGTTCTACATCATCCTGCCTCGTGCCGCGCGCATTGGCCTGCCGGCCTACAGCAACGAAGTGATCCTGATGCTCAAGGCCAGCGCCCTGGCCAGCACCGTGACCTTGCTGGAACTGACCGGCATGGCCCGTACCATCATTGCCCGCACCTACCTGCCGGTGGAGATCTTCTTCGCCGCGGGCATGTTCTATCTGCTGATGGCTTATGTGCTGGTTCGCGGCTTCAAGCTGCTGGAGCGCTGGCTGCGCGTCGATGCCTGCCAAGGGCGTTGATTCTTCCTGCGTGCTGACGGGCGAGGCCCTACTCGCCCGTTTCGCCGCGCTGGATGCTTTTCTGATTGAGCATCAGGCGTTGTGGAAGCCTCGACCGTTTACTCATCTGCAACTTCCCTGGGAAGCGTCCTACCCGTCTTTGTCTTTATGGCTACGAGGACGGTCGTTGGAGGATGCGGAAAACAGTCATAACCAACCTTGTTTGCTGGATGCACCGGAGCCGGTTGCTGCATTGGCGGCGTTGTCGCTTGAGTTGAGTTCGGTGGCTGAGTTGCCAGGGCATGCTCTGGCGGTGGCCGGGCATCGTTTGAATGTCGATGTGCCAGGGCGCAAATGGCAGCAGATCGAGGCGTTTGCCAGTTGCTTGTCGTTTGCTAAGCCGCCGAAGCACTGGCTGGATTGGTGTTCAGGCAAGGGCCACTTGGGCCGACGTCTGCTGCAAACCGGGCAACAACTGACCTGCCTGGAATATGACCCTTCTTTGGTGCTGAGCGGCCAGGCACTCAGCCAACGTCATCAATTGCATGCGCTGCATGTAGAGCAAGACGTGCTCGCGGCTGGCGCGGTGTCCTTATTGGATGCCGAGCACACGCCGGTGGCGTTGCACGCCTGTGGTGACCTGCATGTACGGTTGCTCCAGCTCGCCAGCGCCGTCGGCTGCAAACAACTGGCTGTCGCACCTTGCTGTTATAACCGGATCAGTCTGACCACGTATGAGGCATTGTCCTCGGCAGGTTCGCGATCCGGCCTACAGCTTTCCCTCGAAGATCTCGCGTTGCCGATGAGCGAAACCGTCACCGCCGGTGCTCGAGTCCGACGTCAGCGCGATATCTCCATGGCCCGGCGCTTGGGCTTCGACCTGCTGCAACGGCAACTGCGTGGCGTCGACGAATACCTGCCAACGCCTTCCCTGCCCAGCGCCTGGCTGGATAAATCCTTCCCCGACTATTGCCATCATTTGGCCGCACTTAAGGAGTTATCCACAATTGGCGCGCAGGATTGGCCGGCTCTTGAAGCAGCCGGTTGGCAGCGACTGGCTGAAGTGCGCAACTTGGAGCTGCTACGGGGACTTTTCCGACGCCCGCTGGAGCTGTGGCTGGTACTTGATCGGGCACTTTTCCTCACGGAACAGGGTTACACCGTTCGCCTCGGTACCTTCTGCGAAACCCCACTCACACCGCGCAATTTACTGCTCTTGGCCGAACGTCCTTAAACTGTCGCAGCCTGTGGATAACTCTGTTGATGAAATTCCCATGGATCCAATAAATGCGCTGTTTCGCGGCTGAAACATAACTGTTCATTTTTCGTACACATGAATAAAAAACCCTAAAAACAGGGATTTGCGAACAAATGAGAACGAGTCCACAAAAGCGGAGCTGATCGAGCCCGGCAAACGTCCCGTTGTGCATAAGCATTCAAGCAAAAGGACATAACCGCCTAATCCCGGACGCCTTGAACGGAAAATTGCACCCGGCAATCGCCCTTGATATACAGGCAGACAATCCGACTGACAGGACGCCGCAGTGACCTTCATTTCTTACGCACAGAATTTCGAAGACATCCGCCTGTGGCGCGCCCTCAAACAGTTCGAAAACGGCTTCTACATCGACGTGGGCGCCAACGACCCCACCCACGATTCCGTCACCAAAGCCTTCCACGACCGTGGCTGGACCGGCATCAATGTCGAGCCGATGCAAACCTACTACGACGCCCTGTGCCAACAACGCCCCAACGACATCAATCTGCAATGCGTGGCCAGCGACAGCGCCGACGACCTCACCCTCTACGGCATTCCTGGCACCGGCCTCTCCACTGTCGACCCGGCCACCGGCCAGGAACGCACAGCCCTCGGCATGGACGTCCACCGTCAAACCGTCAAGGCCCGCACCCTCACCTCCATCTGCGAGCAACACGCCCAGAATCGCCCCATCCACTTCCTGAAAATCGACGTCGAGGGCCACGAAGAAACCGTCCTGCGCGGCATGGACCTCACCACCTGGTGCCCCTGGATCATCCTCATCGAAACCCCATGGGCCCGCGACCACACCTGGGAACACCTCGTCACCGACGCCGGCTACGAAGCCATCCTGTTCGACGGCATCAACACCTGGTTCCTCGCCAACGAACACCTGAACCTCAAACCCGCCTTCTACATCCCGCCGTGCAACCTCGACAACTTCCAACTGTGCCACGGCCACGCCCTCAGCTACCCCGTCAGCAACGCGGAACAACAACTCGCCGCCGCCCTGCAACGGGCCGAACACGCCGAAGCACAGCTGCGCGCGATGCAAAATAGCCGGGGCTGGAAAGCGCTTCAGAAACTCAGAAAAGCACTGGTTCGCGGGTAACCTGAGGGTCGCGTAAAAATAGTCTGAATTCAGGGGTTTACAGAACCAACGCAATCGCTATAATCGTCGCCCTAACACGCCGGTATAGCTCAGTTGGTAGAGCAACTGACTTGTAATCAGTAGGTCCCGGGTTCGACTCCTGGTGCCGGCACCATACAAAACAAAGCCCCTGCAGAAATGCAGGGGCTTTGTTGTTTCTGGGGTTTGTAAAGCTCGTCCTGCCTGAGCCATACCAGCGCCATGGTTTCTATTCCTCATTGGTGCTAATCGTTACTTCCCTACTGGTTACAATTCCAAATAAGCACACCCGTTGACTGTGCGGCTCACCTATTTAAATGCACCCCAAGATACCCGCCAAACCTAGGTTGACTCAGTCAGCAAGCTCGAATCTTACGGTTTCTCTTCCTTATGAAAGCTATACGGGAGACAACGTCGCTAAATAAATCATTCCCATTTTCCTGGATCAATATCCTGATCTGTCCCCGATCTCCGCAAGTATCGAGGTTCTCACTCTCACGGACGCCAGCGAGCTGCAAGAAGGGATACCGATCAACCGGAGCAAACGCAGATAAGCAGGAAGCCATTGGTCATCGTGATTCGAAAAGTGTTAGATGACCTGAGTCTTCCTGTCGCTCAACCATCGGCCGACTAAACGATTGCCATGGAGGGCAAATAGAAACAATTTTGCTAAGAGCCTTTTTGTCCATAGCGCGACTGTGGCAACAACATCAGGAAACAAATAGACTTTCATGACTAAAAAGGAGCGTCGCATGAAAGTGTTTATCAGCTGGTCGGGACCTGTAAGTCGGCGTTTGGGGGAAGCAATACGAGACTGGCTTCCGGGAGTTTTGCAGTTGGTAACACCATATTTCACCCCTTCTGATATAGAAAAGGGTGGCAGATGGGCCAGTGACATTGCGAAAGAGCTCTCCAGCTCCGAAATCGGCATTTTATGTATCACTAGAGATAACATTCATAGTGACTGGATATTGTTCGAGGCTGGGGCATTATCCAAAAGCTTGGACAAATCGTATGTCTGCCCGATCCTATTCGGAATCAGTAACACCGATCTTTCGGGCCCCCTCAAGCAATTCCAAACGACCGAATTCAGCAAACCCGACTTTCACAAGTTGATCAGCTTAATCAACAATAGGCTTGGGGACAGTAAGCTTCCCGCAAAAACGCTCGATAATGTCTTCGATAAATGGTGGCCAGACCTCGAAGAAAAAATCAACGAAATACTCTCATCCATCACTATTGTCGACGGCCCGGTAAGGTCAGATAGAGAGGTTATTGATGAGATCTTGAGTCTCTCTCGCGTTGCGTCCCGCCAATCATCACAACCCTTTCCGCCTAAGGTGATTGAAGAACTACTTACCGGCTTTATAAAAGCTCATGAAACTGATGCAAATCGGATGGGCGGCTATCAAGACTCTCTAGACATTTTGAAAGAAATGTCTAGAGCGGTGAGGTATATAGCCAAAAAATACAAAGACAGCTCACCAGCAATAGGCGAATTGTACGGCGAATTCGACGCTTTAACGTACGAGGCCATTGAGCCGACGGCTTCAGTGGATATGGATGATGACATCCCGTTCTAGCGAACCCTAGCAGCCTTGCTTAGTAATACGAGTAAAAAGGGGCGGATTTTTTCTATCTGCTGCCGGCACCATACAAAACAAAGCCCTCATAGAAATACGAGGGCTTTGTTGTTTCTGCGGTTTGTAAAATCAGCTCTTAGTGACCCGCACTCTGCCCACCATCCACATGCAGAATCTCCCCAGTAACAAAGTTCGCGCCATCCAGATAAACCACAGCCTTCGCGATGTCGCTGATCTCCCCCATACGCCCAACCGGATGCAGATTCCCCAGCGCTTCATGAGTCTCCTCTCCATGCATCGGCGTCTTGATGATGCCAGGGCTCACCGCATTCACCCGAATCCCACGCTTGGCATACTCAATCGCCAGCGACTTGGTCGCCGCATTCAACCCACCCTTAGTCAACGAAGCCAATACCGACGGCACGCCATCAATCGCATGGTCCACCAAGCTGGTAGTGATGTTGACGACATGACCACTGCCCTGCTTTTCCATCTCGGTAATCGCAAGTTGGGTGATGTAGAAGAACCCATTCAAGTTCACCGACAGCACAGCGGCGTAGTCTTCCTGGGTGTATGCAGTGAACGGTTTGGCAACGAAGATCCCGGCGTTGTTGACCAAAGTATCGACACGGCCAAAACGTTCAATCGCTTCACGGATAACTTGCTGCGCTACTGCCGGGTCGCCGATGTCGCCCGCCACGGTGTGGATATCTGGATCAGTGGACGGTTTGATCGAGCGCGAAGTGGCAACGACTTTGTAATCCAGATCGCGGAACGCTTTAACCATGCCTGCGCCGAGACCTTGGGAGGCGCCAGTGATAACGATGACTTTTTTCGAATTGCTCATGATGAACCTCAACTAATAAATAATGGTTTGGATAAGTGATTAATCAGGCTTCAACAGGCGCCTGCGCCATTTGTCTCAACATCTGTTCGTAGTACTCGACCGACTGCGAACCGGACACCAGGTGGCGACCGTTCAGCACCATGGCCGGGACCGAGTTGATGCCGCGCTGGCGATAAAACGCCTCAAGCTCACGTACTTCCTTGGCGAACGCTCCGGACGCCAACACCTCACGGGCAGCCTCCGCATCCAGCCCCACTTCCTCTGCCAGACGAACCAGCGTCTCGCGATCGCTCGGGTTCTGGCCGTCAGCGAAATAACCACGCAGCAAGGCTTTCTTCAGTGCGACCTGCAGCCCTTCCTGCAACGCCCACATCAGCAACCGGTGCGCTTCAAAGGTGTTGTAGAAGTGGCTGCGTTTCTCCAGATCGAACGTGAAACCGAGGGCCTCGCCGCGAGCGATCTGCATCGCTTTGCCGGCGGCAACGTCTTCGGCGGTACGTCCATATTTGCGCATCAGGTGTTCGACGGCTTTTTCGCCGACTGCCGGCATGTCCGGGTTCAACTCGAAAGGCTTGTAGGTCAGCTCGACCGAGATTTCACCGGCCACGTTCTCGATCGCCTGCTCCAGCGCCGTCGCACCCAACGCGCACCACGGGCACACCACGTCGGAGATGAAATCGATAGAGACGGAAGCAGTCACGATTTGCCCTCCGCGTCAGCCAGTTGCTTGCGGTACTTGGTCGTGGTCATCCCGGCGTAACCCCAGTTATCGGTGTCGACTTCTTCGATCACGATGTGGGTCAGGTGCGGGTCCTTCTTGAGGACGCGTTCCAGGATTTCAGTGATTTCGGCGATCACCTGAGCTTTCTGCTCCGAGGTAACGCCATCGCGGGTGATGCGAACGCTTACGAAAGGCATGAGGAAAATCTCCTGTGACCTGCCCCGTCGGGATGATGGGGAGGCGTTGGAGATGAATGTAGGGGGTTGGGTCAGGGGGATAAAGGTGGGGGCGGGAACATCATTAGTTACGTGGCGTAATGAGTTACGACTTCGGGTGGAAAAAGTTTGCCTAGGAAATGATCAATCGGCTAATCTACGATTATCGTAAATTTTAGATATCGCCAGAAATGGAGTAACGGCATATGGCAATTCAATTCTTCGATAGCCCGTTTCACGTCACGCATGACGAGGAAGTCGCCAGCAAAATGGCATTGAAAATGGAGCTTTCAATATTCATCACTGACTGCATAAAAAAACTGGGCCTCAAACAAAATGAGGCCGCTGCCAAACTGGGGGTGACGCAGTCTCGTGTTTCTGAGCTCACAACAGGCAAGATCGAGAAATTCACAATCGATGCAATGATGGACATGCTGGATAAGCTTGGCTTTCGCAGCACGTTTACCCTGCCCTCCAACGATGTTGGCGAGTTACCTCAGATCGTCATTTCACAGGCTCGAGTCTGCTAGACGTTGTGCCCCATCCTTCGAAGCTCTCTTTTCAGTTCCTTCAACCGATCCTCCGCAACCCCCATCGCATGACGATCGGTTCGATTTGTGGTTTTCACGAAAGAATGCAGGACGAAAATGGTGTCCGCATACTTTGCAATATAGACGCATCGATATGCCGGGCTGCCGTTGATGATCAGCTCAATGGCACCGGCCCCCACGGAACTCAGCTGCTTTACTGACAGCTCAGGATCCCCACTGTATTGCACACGCATCAGATCCTTCCCAAACTCATCTTGTACCCAGCTTGGCAAGTCCCTGTATTCACGCACTGCCGCCTCACTTACAAACGCAAATCTCTTCAAAAGATGAATTCCTACCAAACAGTCGGTGCTTTCCGAATGTCTCAGTAGACGATTGATGACGTGCTTTTGAGTAGTTATCACGGACTGATTGAGCAGTAGGACCTAGCCCCTTTTTTGTAGTCCGTTCAGTTATGTGTCGCCGACGAAACTTGAGTTTCAAAGCGCCCTAAAAATCAGAGCAAAGCAATCATCGATGACGTGGTAAAGGTGGCTCGACGCTCCGGGGAATAATTGCCGCAGTAACGTCGCCTCATAATCCACTCTGCACGCATGAAAAAACCTCGCATTGCTCGAGGCTCCTTGGCTTGATGAATATCGTTAGAAATCCAGCTTCCTGCATAAAATCGATTATTGCTGCTCAAAAACGATTATAAATCAGGCCTTTGCATAAAAACGTTTAGAAATCGGCCAAATCAGTCGCAATTCCTAACAATTTCGGGCCTCCCCGCTCAAACCTCACTCACCTCAAACACAAACGAAATCCTCCCACTACTCGCACTCCAAACATACCGAATGTGCTTCCCCTGCTTCGGAATCGACACCGCTGGCGGTCGAAACGCGGCAACACATTCATGCCCCGGCAACCGAACGCTGTTGTAGAGCAATCCCCACGACAGTGTTTCGCGCAGTTGCTTCGCGAACGCTTGAGACGGGCCATACGCAGTAGGGTCTGGATCATGCAGGTGCGGATAGTTCTGCCGAATGTCATGCAGCGGTTTGACGACCTTGTTGACGTAAGTCCGCATGGTCAGCTCAAGATCCGGCTCATTGGTCGCAGCGAGAAATCGTTCTTGGTGATAGCTCGTCTCGGCAATGGCGGCAGCCTGGCTACTGGCCGCGTAGTAGACGCCAAACGTGCCATCAGTGAAGCGACTGGTTTTGCCGATGTGAGTGAACGCGGCCATCACGGGTGTAGAGCCGGGACCTGAAATTCGATCTTCAGGACGGACTCGGGAGAGCACACCCGCCTCTTCCATCAACCGGTCGTTGGTCAGCGCTTCAAGCGCATAGGCGGTGGGCAAGTCTTCCGGATCGAGCACATCTTCAAACAACGAGATCGGCGGAAAGCAGCTGTTCACAATCCGATAGGCACGCGGCCATTGCGGATCGACCAGTTCCGGCGTCATCAACCGCGCACTCCGTCGAGGTAGCGGCGCACGTCAGCGATGTCCACTACGCGCCCGACCAACATGTAATCCAAAGCAGTTTGCCCGTTGAACGGCGCAGCGGTGTTGGGGCTGCTGACCCATTTGTAAGCGCGCTCGCGGCTGTTGCTGAAGATGATGCTCAGCGCTTTGTGGATGCCCATCAGGTAGGAAATGCGTTCCAGGGTGTCGTGGGGCAAACGCACATTGGGAGGTAGGTGTTTGTACTTGTAGAACGTGGTGTTGCCGACTTTGCCCAGCAGCGTGCGCTGTTGCTCGGCGCTGCAGCCCCAGCGTTCCATGAGGTTGAAGAAAAACTTGAGCGCGACCCGTCCGGCTTCGGGGGAGTCGAGTTGCTGCTGTGGGCTTAGGGCTGGTGCTGAGGTAGGCATGTGATCGCCTCCGCTGTAATGTCTTGGGTTCAGACTAGTACAGATACGGATAGATATGTGAATTTAATCCGCAAACGGACTTACCTAATGCAGGCACGTTGGCACAGATATGATCCGTTACAGAGAAATGACCACGAGTACGGGACCGACTGTCTTCAGGTATCGAAAATTGGTGTTCCGGGGGGCGAATGAAGCAGCCTTATTGGGCTGCTTTTTTAGAGTAAGAACCGCGTAATTACCACTACACAAGATCTATTTGAATAGCTCGGAGTGACTTCCAAGATCAACAAACGTAATCAAATCGGGCCGTGTGTGCTCATAGACCAGCAAAAAGTCGCCACCAATATGACACTCCCGAAATCCAGTCCAATCGCCGGTCAAAGCGTGATCCAGATACTCAGCCGGCAGTTGCTCACCAAGAAACAGCATGACCATCAATTGGCGGACTTCATTCATGTCACGACGCCCAGCCCGCCTGTATCGTTCCCAAGACTTCTTGAATTCTGAAGTTTGTGCGCACTGTTTAGGCAACTCAGCGCGTTTTTGCTTTTTTTCCGGTTTCGCCATCAGCATCCCTTAGCATGTCGTCTATCGAGTCGAACCGCTGGCGAATATCTCGCGCTTCCAACATCGCGCGGGCAGTCTTCTCAGAAGGGACGCGAACCTCAAACGGGAGCCCTTGTGTCGCCACCACTTGGCGGAGAAAAAGACGCATGGCGTCACTGATGCTCAGCCCGCAAGCGCTCAATACTTCTGTAGCACGCATTTTCAGATCCTCATCAATGCGGCAACGCACGTCAGTGGTTTTCAGTAATGCACCCATGTTAATTACCTCACTGTTTATTTGTAGCTACATTAGCGCTACCTCTGATTGTGGGCGGGGGCTCATTTTCGGTCAATGCCAAGTTGATAAGCGGCCTAACATCGACTCAATGGAAAAACGTCTCGGGTATCGACTGGAGGTTTCTCGACCTATTAAAACCGCTCCGGTTAGCGGCAACCATCAGCCCGATCGCAACGCTCCCTAAGACACGTCCGAGACCATTGCAGGAAGAATCCACCACAGCCGTAAGCCCCACCCTCCAAAAAATGCCCAAACCTCCCCGGCCCAGGCATCTTTTTTGACCCCAATCATCCCGCCCCCGCCAAAAACCCCGATCCTGTGTAAGCCTCCAGCCATCGGCTGCGGAATCAATTCGCTACTAAACCCGCGACAACTATGCTCAGGTGCAGGAATATAGCCGGCATAGGCGCAGGATCGGCCGCTAAGTACACAACAATTGCCAGCCCACTTTAGAGGGCATTACCCCATGGATAGCAGAACCTTACGCAACCTCATGCGCATTGTGCAGACCGGCTCGTTGTCGGCGGCGGCAGAGCATTCCTGTTTGACGGTGCAGGCATTGGCCGCGCAGTTGAACAAGGTCGAAGAGCAGTTTGGTTTTCGCCTGTTTCGACGTTCCAACAAGGGCTTGACCCTGACGGCGCAGGGCACGGAGCTCACGCCTTATATCGACAAGGTCCTGGTCGCCACGCGGCAGATGGAAGAGAAAGTCGCCGCGTTGAAAGTGCCCGGTCAGCGCACGCTGAAAGTGGCACTGAATACCACGCTGTCGGAGGACTTCAATCGGCGAATGATCGGACGCCTGTTTGAGGTTTTTCCGGATCATCAATTGGAGTTCTCCTACGCCGAGTCGATGGAAAACCTCAGCAAGCTGAAGAATGAAGACTTCGACCTGGCCGTGCTGATCGGCCCGCAAAAGCCCGGGTTGCCCAGTATTTTGCTGCCAGACGTGCACGTTCAGGTGGTCGGTGCGCACTGCGGCCAGGAGAACGATCCGCTGGTGATGCTCGGCGACAAGCTTCAAGTTCGTCCGGCGGACGATTGTCCGTATTCCCACAGCTTTTTGCGCTTTCTCGACGCGGGCCTGGGCAATTACGAAACCGGGCAACGGACGATTTACTCCTGCAGCGAGACCCTGACCCTGTCGCTGATCCCGCAAATGGACGGCATCGGCATGGTGTCCCGCGAGGCAGCCCAGCGTAACGGCTTGACCATTTTCCCGGATTTCGAGGATTTCCTCGAAGTGCGGCTGGCGGTCAATAACCCTGAGCTGTCGGGCCAGGCGCTCAGTGATGTGGTCGACCTGCGCCTACAGGAACGAGCCGAGCGCAATGTACGCAGCCGTCCCAACCGCCACACTGAGAAAGAGGTTTTTGCTGAAATACGCACATAACAACGTCGGAATCGCGGCATAAAATTCCGGGCGATCGAGCTGCACATGCTGGTCCTTGATCAACAAGGGCGTGAGGCTGATTGCAGCCACGATCGCCACCGGCAGGTATTCCAGCGCTCGCGCAACGAAGGGTGGCCAATGGTCGGTGTTGACCTGCAGCGGCAACGCACGCGGCAGGAAGGTCACGGCCATCATCAGCACGACGACGAGAATCAGGAACGTTTGGTCAGGCATACACCCACCCCGCAACCCACGAACGTGGCGATAAACACGTTGAACGGCGAGCTGCCAACCAGGCTCAGGGCGCCCATGCAGGCGACTGCGGCCGCAGCGGCGATCAGCTTGTTGCGGGTGTTGCACAGCGACACCAGCACGTAGAGCATCATCGCGGTCAGGGCGTAGTCGAGTTGGTACTTGATCAAGTGCGACGCGTACTGCGCGCAGATCGCCCCAAGCAAACCGCCGATCACCCACGAGGTGTGGCAAAACAGGTTGAAGCCGATCAGGTAACGCACGTTGACCGGTGCGCCGCTGCCCAGTTTCACGCTGTGGAAGGCGAACGATTCATCGGTCAGCCCGCCGGCGTAACACCAGCGCTCGAAACGACTGAGCCCCAGCGCCCGCAATGCCTTGGCCATGTAGACCGACATCAGCATGTGCCGCGCGTTGATCAAAAACGTAGTGAGAATAATGGTGGTCAGCGAAGCGCCGCTGGAGATCAGCGCCAACGCGGCGAACTGCGAAGCGCCGGCATACACGAACAGGCACATTGCGACCGGCAACCACACGGGCAACCCGGCGTTGACGGCCATCAAACCAAACACAAACGACACCGTGAAGTAACCGGCCACAACCGGGCTGGCTTCAGCAAAAGTGCGCGAAGGCTGCGGCTCGACCATCAGCGGCTGGGTGCTGGACGTCTCATTCATAGGTCCCTCTCAAAGGTCGTTTCGCCACGCGGCTCGCAAAAACCCTGGGCAGTCCAAAATCGCTTGCCGGCAAGGTTAGCATCGTCGACGAACAGGAACATCCGCAGCACACCGACGCGCTTCATGTCCGCCGAGGCCGCTTCCACCAAACGCTGGCCCACGCCTTGGGCGCGATACTGCGGGCTCACCGCCAAGTGGTTGATGGTGCCACGACTGCCGAGCATGCCGCCGAGCACCGCGCCGACCACTTCGCCACTGAGGTCGAGCGCCAGGTACGCAGTGGTGGTCTTCTGTACCAATACGCCGCGCAGGCATTTGGCGTCCTGCCAGTCGCAGAACGACACCTCGTCGAACTGCCGGAAAAAGCGCTCAAGGCGCAGCGCATCCTTGGCATTGGCCCGCCACAGCATCACTGATGCCGAGGCGCTATCCATGAGGTCAAGCTGTTCAGCGAACAATGTCGAAAGCGGTCCCGGGCCGCGAGAAAGAAATCGCCAGGATTTGCCGATACGCCATGTCGTGGGTATGGACATTGCGCGCCGGGGTCACGTAGTGGCGCATATCGCGATCAAGGAAGAACGTGGTGTCGAGGATTTCCTGATAGGTCGTCGACGCCAACTGTTCTTCGTGGGCGCTGTAGAGACGACTCTCGGCGCCCTCTACATTGTTGCGTCCCCAGAAGTGCACGCCGCTGAACGGGTAACCATCGCAATGGATACCTTCAGGGGTGATTTCCAGTTGTTTGCCCGGCTTGATCTCGATGCGGATCTGATGGATCTGGCATTGCCAGATTTCATCGTGCAACTCCGGCGGCAGGACGTTTTTGTACACTTCAAAATCGATGTCGATAAGACTGCGCATCACCGGCGAATTAATCACTTCATCGGAGAAGTCCTGGAAGTGACGAATCATTCCGCCGACGTAGCTGTTGTTGGCCTTGGACTGCACATAGGCACGGTGTTCCAGCTGCTTCAACTCGCGGGTCACCGGGTTGTATTCAAAATCGCTGTAGCGACGGAAACGCATACCGGATTCGGCCTGGCCGTAATAGCTGTCCGGCTCCATGTTTTCCCAACTTCTGGTCAGTCTGACGAAGTCGGCGAAATGACCGTAGAGATTGAAGTCACCACCCTGGACGTTGACAAATTTGTCGCGCCTTAGCGATTCGCCAACTTCTCTGTTTAAAACGATCATTACAAGTCTCCGCTGCGTTGAGCGGCCTAATCTATTAGGTGCAGGATTTCCGTCCATGAGAAAGAATTTCAGGCATCTCAAGCGTTGCTTGAAGCGCGGTTAAAACATGTCTTGAATCGGCTTTTTTATGCTCAAAAAAGCGTTTTTAGAACGTTTTTACCAAAAAGCAGCAAAAAAAAACCCCGAGCCAGTCGGGGTTTTTTAGTGAGTTTTATTAACTCAATCGATCATCAGAAGATGTTGATCGGGTAATCCACGAACACACGCACTTCGTTACCGCTGACGTTGTACTCGCTGGATTTCTGCGACACGCGCAGGATCGAACTGCGCAGTTTCACGCTTAGGTCTTTGGCCGGGCCACTTTGCACGACGTACTTGAACTGGTTGAAGATTTCGCGCTCGGTTCCGCCTTCGCTGGTGGACGTGGTGATGTTGTCACCGCGCACGTAAGCGAAGTTGTAGCTCAGGCCTGGAACGCCGAATGCGCTGAAGTCCAGGCCGTAGCCCAGTTGCCAGCTGCGTTCGTCTTCGGCGTTGAAGTCGGACCAGTAGGAGTTGGCCAGGTAGATGGTGTTGCCACCATCGCCGACGCGACCTTGGTCTTTCTGATAGCCGCCGTAGGCGTAGCCCAGGTTGCTGTCGCCAGTGCTGCGCTGGTGAGCGAGGGTGAACGAGTGCGGGCCGGTGGCGAAGGTCGCTGCCAGGCTCCAGATCTTGTTGTCGTCGCCGGTGATACCGTTTTCGCGGACGTAGGAATTGTCCAGCTTGGTGCGGTAGCCGTTGAAGTCCAGGGTCAGGGACTGATCCTTGTCGATCGGGAACACGTAGTTAGCGTTCACGTATTGCTTCTTCAGCACGTCTTCGACGTCGGACGCGTAGACCGCAGCCTTGAATTGTTCGGTGAACTGATAGCTACCGCCCAACACGTTGATCGACTTCAAGCCACCGCTGTCACGGCCTTCAGCGCTTTTACGCGATTCGGCGGTGAAACGACCGGCGTTCAGTTCCAGGCCTTTGATCTCCTTGGAAGTGATCAACGTGCCGGTGTAGCTTTCCGGCAGCAGCCGCGAGTTGTCGTAGTTCAGCACCGGCAGCGCCGGCATCTGGTCGCCGTAGGTCAGCGTGGTGCTCGACAGACGGAATTTGACGGCTGCGCCGCCCTTGGACAGGTCGTTGGCTGGGTTGCCGCTGTCGCCCTTCTTGAAGAAGTCGATGCCCTGGGCACCGCTGCGGTCTTCACTGCGTTCCAGATTCAGTGCGTACAGACCGAAAGCGTCCACACCTACACCGACGGTGCCTTGGGTGAAGCCGGACGAGAACGTACCAATGGCCGCTTGGCCCCACTCGGATCTGTCTGGGTTGCCGTCCTTGTAATCACGGTTGATGTAGGCATTGCGCAGCAGCACTTTGAGGCTGCTGTCTTCAACAAATCCCTTGGCTTCGGCCTGGTCGTTAGCCATGGCCTGTGTAGCGCTCAACATCCCCAGAGCGATCAGGCTGATTCGCTTGTTCAACATTTTATTTTCCTTATTACTGGTTGATACGCGCTGTGCCGAACGGCTGAAACGGCGCTATTGCGCTCTTTTTTCACCCTGAAACAAAAAAGACCCGCCCACGAGCAATCGCGGCGGGCCTTTTTATTGTTTTGTGAGTCGTGGCGGTTGGCCACAGGCGTTGGCGCGAATCCTATCCGCGCCCTCAACGTTATGTCAATTTCATGAATCGTCTGAGAATAGGCAAAAATCGTCTAAGAATTCACTTGTCTACGAGCTTCAGTTGCAGGATTTGGCGGGAATTCAGTGGATGCAGCCGTCGAGGCCACAGGCCTGAAACGCGGACTGCGCTTGGGTTGGAAGCGACTGACTCAACCAAGCGGCGAAGGCTTCTGGTTTGCCTAGCCATGGACCGATGTCGATCAAGGTGAATTGGCCGTTCTGTTCCAACGCGAAAGTTGGAAAGCCCTGGCCACCGACGTTGGCCAACAGTGCGCGGCTTTCCTTGATGTGGCGATCGGTGTCGACATCTTTAAACGCGCTCTGAAAGGCTTGAGGTTCAAGACCGAGGGCGTTCGCCAGTTCCAACAGGACCGCTTCATCAGCGATGCGGCGCCCTTCCAGATAATGAGCACTCTGCAAACGCCCCAGCAATTCCAGTCCGCGGCCGGCGATTTGCTCGGCGGCCAACACGGCGGCAATCGGCGGTGCGGAATCGAAGACAGCGGTTTGGTCGCGCAACAAGCCTTCGAAATACGCCTCGCCAAATGGCTGGCCGGTGAATTCAGCGATGCGCCGATCGTGAGGCATGACGTAATTGCGCAGTTGTGGCGAAACGGTCTGGCGGTTGGCGCCGGTCATCATGCCGCCGCCATGGGCGATTACCGGCAATACGGCTTGGGCGGCTTGCACTAAAGGTTTGGCGCCATAACACCAACCGCACAACGGGTCGTAAATGTAGTGAAGGGTCATGGGAAGACTCCGGCGAAGAGGTGGGAAAAATCGATGCCGGCAGACTAGCCCTCGGACCATTTCGGAAAAACGCTGGAATGGCTTTCAGTCTGTTTCGGGAATCGGTCGAATAACTTCTCAGCGTTGGGGTATCAACCTCGACACAAGTTGAAACAATCATTCAGGGGAACTTTTCAGGAATAATTAACAGAAGTAAATAGCAAGCATTACCATTCGCAACCTCGAATTCCTTCCCCCTTTCGGATGCGCTTCAGATGCCTGCCCCGTTCCGCTTAACGCCCATTACCCTTGGCTTTTCTGCTTTGTTGTCTGCCGGTTTCGCCGGTGCCGCGACCACCGTTTTACCTGAAACATCCATCAGCGCCGAAACAGCTGAAGCCGACGACCCACGGGTAAAAGAAACCAGCACCGCCACGCGCACGGCGACCCCAGTGCGCTATGTGCCGCAAGCCATCGACTCGATAAAAACCGCCAATATCGCGGATTACGGTACCAATGACCTGGGCACCGCGCTCAGCGGCATTCCTAACGTCAGCAGCAGCGCGGACACCCGTTTCGACGGCCTGCGCATCCGTGGTTTCGACGCCAGCAACGACTTCTACCTCGATGGCATCCGGGACGACAGCCAATACGTGCGCGACTTGCACAACATCGAGCGAATCGAAGTGCTCAAGGGCCCGGCCGCCGTGTTGTATGGCCGTGGCAGCCAGGGCGGGATCGTCAACCGCGTCAGCAAGCTGCCGCAATTCGGTCGTCGTTCGACCATTGAAGCCCAGGGCGGCAGCGAAGATTTGCGCAGTCTTTATGCCGACCTCAGCACCGACCCGAGCGAGAACATCAGCCTGCGCCTGAACATGGGCAACATGGACGAGAACAGCTTCCGCGACGGTGTCAGCGGCAATCGCCAACTATTCGCGCCGTCCATGAGCTGGCAACTGACGCCGGACCTGAACTGGCTGGTGCAGTACGAATACAGCCGCTACAACCGTACGCCGGATCGCGGCGTTCCCGGGGTAAACGGACGCCCGGCGGATGTAGGACGGGATACGACCTACGGCAACGATCACGATTTCATCGACGACAAGTCACAATCCCTACGCTCGAAACTCAGCTATGAACTGAGCGACAACTGGCAACTGCGCCATACCCTGGGCGTGTTTAAACTCGACAGTGATTTCGACAACACCTACCTGACGGGTTATGACCCGAAGACCAACAAAGTCGCACGCCAGCACTGGCAACAAGACCTGACCACCCGCAACGTATTCAACAACGTCGAGCTGGAAGGTGGCTTCGACACTTTCGGGCTTGAGCATCGCTTGCTGACAGGTATCGAGATCGGCAGCCAGCGTCGCGACCCGAAGCTGTACAACGCCGCCACATCGGGGGCTGGCAGCTCTCCTGTGCCCGCGCTGGATCTGTACAACCCGAATCGCGATGTGCGCCACACCGGGCGCATGCAAGCGTTCAGCAACAGCCACACCGAAGTCGAAAGCCGTGCGGTGTACGTTCAGGATCAACTGCGCCTGAACGATCAATGGCAACTGCTCGCCGGTTTGCGCTACGACACCTTCGACATCGAGTCGACCAACAAGCTGCGGGACATTTCCGAAGACCGTGACAGCCACAGCACCAGCCCTCGCGTAGGAATCGTCTGGACACCGCTGCAGAATCATTCCTTCTACGCTTCCTGGACCAAGACGTTTTCGCCTGTGGGCGGTGGCTTGATCGGCATCACGCCTGGCGTGGCCGGTAACAGCAACGACTTGAGCCCGGAGCTGACCAAGCAAAAGGAAATCGGTGTGAAGAGCGACTGGCTCGACGATCGCCTGAGCACCACCCTGGCGATCTACGAACTGGAACTCTACAACCGCCGCACCAGCGATCCGCTCAACCCGACCATTACCTTGCTCACCGGCGAGCAACGCTCCCGTGGTATCGAATTGACCAGCACCGGCAAACTCGGAGGCAACTGGTACGTGCGCGGCGGCGTCGGTGTGCAGGACGCGACCGTGGTCAAAGATAAAAACGGCCTGGAAGGCAAACGCGTCACCAACGTGGCCAAGCACAACGGCAGCCTGTTCCTGACTTGGAAACCGGAGATGGGCTGGTACGCGGAGACCGGCCTGACGTTCGTGGGCGAGCGTTATGCCGACAACCTCAACACCACCGCCCTGCCGGGTTATGGCCGCTGGGATGCCCTGGCCGGGTTCCGGCAGAAGGACTGGGACTTGCGCGCGGCGTTGAACAACATCAGCGACAAGACTTATTACTCGTCGGCCACCAGCCAATATCAGATTCAGCCAGGGGCGCCGCGTAGCCTGGTGGTGACCGGGACTTACAGCTTCTAATCGATACCCTGTGGGAGCGGGCTTGCTCGCGAAAGCGGTGTGCCAGTCAGAGAATTGTTTACTGACACTCCGCCTTCGCGAGCAAGCCCGCTCCCACATTTGATCTCCGGTGTTCATAAAACCATCGCCCATAAAAAAGCGCCGCCCTCCCGGCAGCGCTTTCGGCAATCCTTTGTTGTTCTTTTTATCCTTCCATCACATCCCACAACGCTTCCAGTTCCGCCTCGCTGAATAAACCAGCGGGGTAGCGCTCGATCATCATCCGGCGCGGATCAGGTTCCCTGATCTGACGCGTTCCATTGGATTTCAACCAGTGCGCAAGGATCTGGAGCGATTCGCCATTGACTGCCAGGGGATGCAATGCCCGCTCGCTCACTACGTTCACTTCGGCGTTCATTTCGGCGCTCTCTCCCGGTTTGTGAGCGGCTAACTTATCCAAGGTTTATGACAGAACGTCGCCGTTCTCCCCTCCCTGTATTGCGCCATGACAGATACAAGAGCTGTGCCAATGTTTCCGACCTGTCGATGAGCGGATACAAAAAAGCCCGCGGTCCTGACGGGCTGCGGGCTTTCTGTAAAACGAAGCGGGGAAACGTTTGCGCGAGTGATTATGTAATCAACTCAGGCTGTTACAACCCCACTCACTCGTTGTGCGGCGCGGGCTGTTGTTGGGTAAGGCAGTGGATGTTACCGCCGCCCAGTAACAGTTCGCGGCCGGGCACCATCACCACTTCGTGCTGCGGGAACAGGCTCTGCAGAATCTCCTTGGCCGGGCCGTCCAGCGGATCATCGAAGCTTGGCGCGATGATGCCGCCGTTAACGATCAAGAAGTTCACGTAGGAACCCGCCAGACGCAGGGTAGGATTGCGCTCCTGAGTGCCGTCCACCGGATCGACACCGGCGCACTCTTCTTCGGTCGCATACAGCGGCCCCGGAATCGGCATTTTGTGCACCGTGAATGGGCGACCCTTGGCGTCGGTGCTGCTTTCCAGCACTTTCATCGCCGCCTGGCAACGCGGGTAGTTCGGGTCCTGCGGGTCATCGGTCCAGGCCAGCAGTACTTCACCGGGACGCACGTAGCAGCAGAAGTTATCCACATGACCGTCGGTTTCGTCGTTGAACAAACCGTCCGGCAGCCAGATGATTTTATCCACAGCCAGATTGGCGCTGAGTACCGCTTCAATGTCCGCCCGGTTCAGATGCGGATTGCGATTGCGGTTAAGCAGGCATTCTTCGGTAGTGATCAGCGTGCCTTCGCCGTCAACGTGAATCGACCCGCCTTCGAGCACGAAGCCTTCGGTGCGATAGCGTTGGCTGCGCTCGATCTCGAGGATCTTGCCGCCGACCTGGGAATCGCGGTTCCACGGCGAGTACAAACCGCCGTCAAAACCACCCCACGAGTTGAAATCCCAGTTCACACCACGAACTTCGCCGCTGTGATTGATCACGAACGTCGGGCCGGTGTCGCGAACCCAGGCGTCGTCACTGGACATCTCGACCACGCGGATATTCGGCACGTCGAGACGGGCGCGGGCGTTTTCATACTGGCCGGCGGATACCGCCACGGTCACCGGTTCAAAACGGGCGATGGCCTTGGCCACCGCAACGTGCGCGGCTTGCGCCGGTTTGCCGCCCAGGCGCCAGTTGTCCGGGCGCTCGGGCCAGATCATCCAGGTCTGGGTTTGTGGCGCCCACTCGGCGGGCATATAGAAGCCGTCGGCGCGCGGGGTGCTGTTTAAAGTGGTCATGCGGTCAGGACTCCAGGGAACCGTCGAGGGTTTTGAGCGCATTGTATAGGTTCGGGCGACGATCACGGAACGAGCCCCATGCGCTGCGAATGTGTTCGAGTTCATCGAGGTCGAAGCGCTGGACCAATACGCCTTCTTCGGTCTGGTTGAGTTCCTGGACCTTCTCGCCGAACTGGTTGGCGATGAACGACGAGCCGTAGAAGGTAATGTCGTAGCCGTCCTGCTCTTCGTTGCCGATGCGGTTGCTGGCGATCAGCGGCATCAGGTTGGCGCCGGCATGGCCCTGCTGCACGCGTTGCCAATGGTCGCGGGACGAGATGGACTTGTCGTGAGGCTCGCTGCCGATGGCGGTCGGGTAGAACAGGATTTCCGCGCCGAGCAGCGCCATGCTGCGGGCGCATTCC
This sequence comes from Pseudomonas sp. NPDC096950, assembly GCF_044762525.1. Taxonomy (NCBI): domain Bacteria; kingdom Pseudomonadati; phylum Pseudomonadota; class Gammaproteobacteria; order Pseudomonadales; family Pseudomonadaceae; genus Pseudomonas; species Pseudomonas sp. NPDC096950. Next base: position 54,769 of record NZ_JBIWEL010000018.1, read on the forward strand.
GGGAACCACTGGTCCCAGCAAATGCCCACACCGATTTTCGCGTAACGGGTGTTCCAGACTTTGAAGCCGGTATCGCCCGGGTTGAAGTAGTACTTTTCGTGGTAGCCAGGGCCGTCCGGGATGTGGCTTTTCCGATAAATCCCGAGGTTGGAGCCGTCGGCATCGATAATCGCGATGCTGTTGAAACGCGCGCAGCCGGCCAGTTCGTAGAAGCTGATCGGCAGCACCACTTGCAGTTCCCTGGCGACTTTCTGGAAGTGCTTGATGGCGACGTTGTCTTCAACGGTCGTGGCCAGTTGCAGGTATTGCGGGTTCGGCTTCTGGCAGAAGTACGGCGCCTCGAACAACTCCTGGATCAGGATGATCTGCGCACCTTTGGCCGCGGCCTCACGGACCAGCTTCTCAGCGGTCTCGATATTGGCTTCGAGATCCCATGAACAAGCCATCTGGGTGGCGGCGACGGTAACGATACGGCTCATGAATCATCTCCTGGGTCATTTTTATAGGAAGGCAATGGCGACTTTATAGCCGATAAATATCGGCTTTAAAAGCCACAGGAATGCCTTCTGTCTAAATTTCCCAGAAAAAAGCCGATAACAATCGAACTTAAAACACAGTCCCTGTGGGAGCGGGCTTGCTCGCGAAAGCGTCGGATCAGTCGACATCACTGTTGAATGACAGACCGCTTTCGCGAGCAAGCCCGCTCCCACAGGGGTTTGGTGTTTACAGGTCTTCTGCGAGGACCTTGGAGAGCATATCGACAAAGAAATCCACACTCTGCCGCGAGGTCACCATCGGCGGTTTGATCTTGAGAACGTTCAGGAAATCCCCCGTCGGCTGCATGAAAATCCCCAGCTCACGCAGGCGATCACACAGCGCCGTGGTTTCTTCGGTCGCCGGTTCCAGGGTTTCGCGGTTGCGGATCAGCTCGACCCCCAGGTAGAAACCGGAACCATGCACCGCGCCCACCAGCGGGTGAATGTCGATCAGCGCCTCCAACCGTTCCTTGAAATAGCCGCCCACGATTTGCGCGTTTTCCCAGAGCTTTTCCTCTTCCATCACATCCAGCACTGCCATGCCGATCTGGCAACTCACCGGACTGCCGCCCGCCGACGAGAAGAAGTAACCCTCGGCCTCCAGCGCTTCGGCGATTTCCCGACGAGTGATCACTGCACCCAATGGCTGCCCGTTGCCCATGCCCTTGGCCATGGTGATGATGTCGGGCACCACGCCCTGCTCTTCAAAACCCCAGAAGAAGTGGCCCATGCGCCCGTAACCGACCTGCACTTCATCGGCGATGCACACACCACCCTGGGCGCGGACCAGTGCATACACCTGCTGCAAATACCCCGGCGGCAACGAGATCCCGCCCGCGTTGCCATACACCGGTTCACAGATAAAACCGGCCAACTGGCGTTTCTGCTCGGCGATTTTCGCCAGGTTGTGTTCGACGCTGCGCACGTAGTCCGGCGCGCTGTCCGGGCCACGGAATTCGCCGCGATAGGTGTTCGGCGCGGTCACCGGGTGCACCCAGTCCGGACGGCTGCTCAAGGCCTTGGGGTTGTCGGCAATCGATGTCGAGACCGCGTCCGCGCCCACCGTCCAGCCGTGATAGGCCTCAAGTACGCTGAGCATGTCGCGCCCGCCGCTGTAGGCCCACGCCAGGCGAATCGCCAGGTCGTTGGCCTCACTGCCGCTGTTGACCAGGAACACGCGGTCCATGGAGTCCGGCGCCAGCTTCAACAAGCGCTCGGAGAACTCGGCCACCGCCGCGTAGTTGAATCGTGAGTTGGTATTGAGCAGCGACCACTGGCGGCTGGCGACCGCAGCCATGCGCGGGTGACCGTGGCCGAGCACCGCGACGTTGTTGAGCATGTCGAGGTAGGAGCGGCCCTGCATGTCGATCAAGTGATTGCGCCAGCCGCGCTCGATGCGGGGCGGATCGACGTAATAGTGTTTTTGCGTGCGGGCAAAACTCGCGGCGCGGCGGGCCAGCAAAGTCTGGGAATCGAGTTCTTCTTCAGCATCACACGCCAGCCCAAGCAGCACTGCCGGCGACGGGCACAACGCCTGCCAGGCCAAGGCGCGGGACGGCGTGCAAAACAGCGGCGCATTAAAAGCAGCACCTCGGCACAACTGCACGATCAGCGGCCCGCTGACCGAACCCAGCACCTGACCTTTGACCAGCGCCGCACCGGTGTGCAGCGACGGGGTCACGCCCCACAGGCGCACGCTCAGTTGCGGGCCGTCGAGTTGCAACACGCCCGCCGACGGTTGGTGAATAACACCGGCAAATGGCGATTCGACCGGAGTGCCGTGCGGCACGCGCAACTCGACATGCAATGGGCAGGTGTCCGGCTCGGTGGCCGTGTCCGGCCGAGTGCGGGACAAACGGTACTGGCCATAACGACTGGCCGCCAAACCGTGAGCCGCAGCGGCTTCGGTCAACAGACGCTGATCGATGCCTTCTTGCTCCCAGTTGCCCGCCTCGAAATGCGGACTGAGCACGCCCAGGTCGATCAGGGCGAATTCACGGCCGACCAGACTTGGCAGTAACGGCGCGAAACCTTCGCTGCCGATATCCGGCAGTGCCTGTCCAACGGACGCCAGAATCGCCGCTTCCATCAACTCCAACGGCACGGAAGTGGCAACGCGGAAGATTTCCCATTCGTGGGTCAGGTTATCGCGGCTGTATTGATTGCCCGGATCAATGCTGACCTGTTGCTCGCCACTGAGCACCAACACTGCCGCGCGGGCCACGATCAACGGCCACAGCGCCTGCAACTCTTCATGCTGCAACGGGTTGATCGCGTGATAAGCCTGGACCGCCGGCAGGACGTAGAACGGATCGCCATCGGCGTGGTGCAGCAACGCCGCGCAAGTCACCGACAGATCGGTGATGCGCCAGGTGCGGATCAGATCGCCGAAATCGATCACACCCTGCAATTGCCAATGGCGCTGCGAATTCCGGCGCCAGACCACGTTGTCGTCGGTGATGTCCATGTGAATCGCCTGCACCGGCAGCTTCGCCACCAACGGCAGCAAGCGGCGTTCAGCGTGTGCGGCGGCCTCGGCAATCAACGCGCGTTGCGGGTCGTCCTGGATGACGGGCAGCAAATGGGCAATCAAGGCGTTGGCGTGACGAGCATCCCATTGCAATGTGCGTTCGAGCCCGGCGTGGTCGAAACCGGCCAGGGCCAGGTCCATTTCACCGCAGAGCCGGCCGAAACCGGCGACCACTGCACCCGGCAAATGATCGAGGTGAGTCAGCGACTGGCCTTCGATGTAATCCAGCAGGCGCACATGCACGGCCTGACCGCCGACTTCCACGGACAGCAGGTCTTCACCATTCAGCGCAGGAATCACTTTCGGCACCGGCACGCCCGAATGTTCGGCCAAATGCTTGAGCCCCGCGTGTTGGGCCTGCAGTTCCAGCGCCGAGTAATCACCCCGGCAGATTTTCAGGACGAAACGTCCGCGCTCACTGTCGACGCGAAAGTTGAGGTCTTGCTGGCTGCCCAGGGACTGCAATGTCCCGCTCAACCCGTAATGTGCCTGCAACAGCTCTAGCGCTTGCTCCGCAGACACTTGCGGGCTGGGCAAACTGGCGCGGTGAATCAACGTGGCGAGCGGCATACAACGACCCCTGAGATTTTATTAGGCGCTTATATCGCCACTGCTTGGAGCGATACGCAACCCCCAGCCTCCGACCGCAAACCTCAAAAGACACTCGCAGCCCTCGCCCCAGACGGCACTTTGCGCAAGAATGTCGACCATCAATATCTATCGCAGGAGAAACCCCATGAATGTAGTCACCACTGACCTGCCCGGTGTTCTGATCATCGAGCCCAGGGTATTTGGTGACGAACGTGGCTTCTTTTATGAAAGCTTCAACGCCAAGGCTTTCGAAGAAGCAACGGGCCTGAACGTGCAGTTTGTCCAGGACAACCATTCCCGCTCGCAAAAAGGCGTGCTGCGCGGCCTGCATTACCAACTGGAACACACCCAGGGCAAACTGGTTCGCGTCACCGCCGGTGAAGTCCTCGACGTGGCGGTGGATATTCGTCGCAGCTCGCCACACTTTGGCAAATGGGTCGCCGTACGTCTGTCCGCCGAAAACTATCGTCAACTGTGGGTTCCGGAAGGTTTCGCCCATGGCTTCGTGGTGCTGAGCGAGTTCGCCGAGTTTCTCTACAAAACCACCGACTACTACACCCCGGCGGCCGAGCGGGCCATTCGCTGGGACGATCCGGACCTGGCCATCGACTGGCAACTGGACGAAGCACCACAGCTGTCGGGCAAGGACCAGGCCGCCGCATTCTTCAAGGACGCTGACGTCTTTTCCTGAATCGCTGTGTGAATCTTGATTTCAACAACCCGCCGACTTCAGGTGCGCAGACTGCGCCCGCAACCCTAGGCATAATGCGCCTGTCCCCCCAGGCGCTCGATGCCCATGACTCCGACCCTCCCCCGCAGACCCCGCTGGCGCAGCCTCGCCCTGCTTGCCCTGTGCCTGGCGCCGTTGCTGTGGCCGTTGCAGCATCTGGCCGAGCGGTACTATCGCAGCGAACTGGCCGGGCAGAACCGTCAGACCCTCGACCTCTACGTCGCCAACCTGTTGGGCACCCTGCACCGTTATGAGGTGTTGCCGCAGATCCTCGGCGACCTGCCCGCCCTGCGCGCCGTGCTCGGTGCGCCCGACGATGGCGTCACTCAGGGCAACGCCAACCGCCTGCTGAAAAACATCAGCGCCCAGACCGGCGCTGAAGTCATGTACCTGATGGACACCAGCGGCAAGACCCTGGCGGCGTCCAACTGGGATAAACACGACAGTTTCGTCGGGCGCAATTTTTCATTCCGGCCGTACTTCAGCGAAGCCATGGCTGGGCGGCTTGGGCGTTTTTTCGGGCTGGGCACCACGTCGGCCAAACGCGGTTACTTCTTCGCCGCCGCTGTGCGCGAGGGTGAGAAAGTCATCGGCGTATTGGTAGTCAAAGTCGATCTCGACCACACCGAAAGCCTCTGGGGCAAAACTCCGGAACAACTGCTGCTGACCGATCACAACGGCGTGGTCATTCTCACGTCGCGGCCCGAGTGGCGCTTCCGCTCGACTCGCACCTTGAGCGACGACGAGAACAAAGCCATCAGCGCGATTCAGCCCTATCCGACCCGCGATCCCAAGCCGTTGAAGCTCAATCCCAACGCCTGGCTGACCCAGACTCAGTCGATCGCGGAAACCGGCTGGAACGTCAGCATTCTTGCGCCCCGCACCCTGATCGATCGCCCGGTGCGCACGGTCGTGGCCATCGGTGGCGCGACGCTGCTGGTGTTGATGCTGTTGCTCGGCCTGATGATGCAGCGCCGCCGCCACTACCTCGAACGAATCGCCTTCGAAGCCAAGGCCCGGCGCGAACTGGAAGGCCGGGTGGCCGAGCGCACCAGCGACCTCGAAGGCCTCAACCGACGCCTGAAACAGGAAGTGCTGGAGCGGGAACAGGCCCAGCAGGAACTGGTGCGCGCCCAGGATGATCTGGTGCAGGCCGGCAAGCTGTCGGCGCTGGGGACGATGTCGGCGAGCATCAGCCACGAACTCAATCAGCCATTGGCGGCGATCCGCAGCTACGCGGAAAACGCTGAAGTGCTGCTCGATCATCAACGCACCGACGATGCTCGCGGCAACCTTAAATTGATCAGCGAACTGACCGGGCGCATGGCCTCGATCATTGCGCATCTGCGCGCCTTCGCTCGCCGCGATCGCCACGCCCCGGAAAGCGTCGCCCTGCAACCGGCGCTGGACGATGCCCTGGCGTTGCTGGCCAAACGTCGACGGAGCATGGAAGTCGAGCTGATCCGTGACCTGCCGGCTGCCACGTTGTGGGTCGAGGCCGGGGAAACCCGTCTGCGCCAGGTGCTCGGCAATCTGTTGGCCAACGCCCTCGACGCCCTGACCGAAAAAGGCCCGCCGCGTAAACTCTGGTTGAGTGCCCAATCTACCAGCGAGGGCGTCAACCTGTACATTCGCGACAACGGCCCCGGGTTTTGCCTGGAAGCGCTGGGTCGCGCCGGCGAGCCCTTCTACACCACCAAGACCCGCACGCAAGGGCTGGGACTGGGGCTGGCGATTTGCGACACCCTGATGCGCGCCTTCGGCGGTGAACTGTCGTTCGCCAACCACAAGGAGGGCGGCGCCCTGATTACCCTGAAGCTACGCGCCGGCGCGCCGGGTGTGAGCCTGCAACCGTCCGAGGACCGAAGTGCATGACCATCGATAACCGTATCCAGGTCGTGTTGATCGACGACGATCCCCATTTGCGCCAGGCCTTGAGCCAGACCCTGGACCTGGCCGGCCTGAAAATCCTGCCGCTGTCGGAAGCCAAGGGTGTGGTCGGGCAACTGGAGCGCGACTGGCCGGGCGTGGTGGTCAGTGACATCCGCATGCCGGGTATGGACGGCCTCGAACTACTGACCGAACTGCACGCCCAGGACCCGGAGCTGCCGGTGCTGCTGATCACCGGTCATGGCGATGTTCCGCTGGCGGTGCAAGCGATGCGCGCCGGAGCCTATGACTTCCTCGAAAAACCTTTCGCCAGCGACGCCTTGCTCGACAGCGTGCGCCGCGCCCTGGCCCTGCGCCGCCTGGTGCTGGACAACCGCAGCCTGCGTCTGGCCCTGAGCGATCGCAATGAATTGAGCACCCGACTGGTCGGGCAATCGGCACCGATGCTGCGTTTGCGTGAGCAAATCGGTGCGCTGGCGGCGACCAAGGCCGACGTGCTGATCCTTGGCGAAACCGGTGCCGGCAAGGAAGTGGTAGCGCGGGCGCTGCATGATTTGTCGAGTCGCCGTAACGGCCCGTTCGTGGCGATCAACGCCGGGGCCCTGGCCGAGTCGGTGGTGGAAAGCGAGCTGTTCGGTCACGAGCCCGGCGCGTTTACCGGCGCGCAAAAACGCCGCATCGGCAAGTTCGAATTCGCCAACGGCGGCACGCTGTTCCTCGATGAAATCGAAAGCATGAGCCTGGATGTGCAGGTCAAATTGCTGCGCATGTTGCAAGAGCGGGTAGTCGAACGGTTAGGCGGCAATCAGCTGATCCCGCTGGACATCCGCGTGATCGCCGCCACCAAGGAAGACCTGCGCCAGGCCGCTGATCAGGGTCGTTTCCGTGCCGACTTGTATTACCGCCTGAACGTCGCGCCGCTGCGCATTCCACCGCTGCGCGAACGCGGCGAAGATGCGTTGATGCTGTTCCAGCATTTCGCCGACGAAGCCAGCGCCCGCCACGGCTTGCCGCCCCACGAACTGCAACCGGGGCAACGCGCGCTTCTGCTGCGTCACTCCTGGCCGGGCAACGTGCGCGAATTGCAGAACGCAGCCGAACGCTTCGCCCTCGGGCTGGAACTGGCGTTGGATAACAGTGCGCCGGACGGCGGCGTCAGCACCACGGTGGAAGTGATCAGCGGTGGTCTGAGCGAGCAGGTGGAAAACTTCGAAAAGTCCCTGATTGCCGCCGAACTGGCCCGGCCCCACAGCTCGGTGCGTAGCCTCGCCGAAGCCCTGGGCATTCCGCGCAAGACCTTGCACGACAAGCTGCGCAAGCATGGGCTGAACTTCGCCGACAGCGGCGCCCACAGCCACACTGACGAGCTCGATTGAGCTACCGTCAAATCATCACTTCCAAACAAGAGACCCGTGAATGAGCCGCGACAGTCGTCACCTGGAATCCGTTCTCCATCGCGACATTCCCCTGACACGGGAGATGGGCGTGAAAGTGCTCGACTGGCACGACCAACAATTGCGTCTGCATTTGCCGCTGGACCCCAACGTCAATCACAAAAGCACCATGTTCGGCGGCAGCCTGTATTGCGGCGCGGTGCTGGCGGGTTGGGGCTGGCTGCATTTGCGTTTGCGTGAAGAAGGCATTGAAGACGGGCACATCGTGATTCACGAAGGGCAGATCAACTATCCGCTGCCGGTGACCAGCGACGCCGTCGCGATTTGCCAGGCCCCGAGTGCGGTGGTCTGGAAGAAATTTCTGGCGATGTACAAGCGCTATGGCCGGGCGCGGCTGGCGCTGCATTCGCGGGTGGTGAATGTGGGGACCGAGGAGGATGCGGTGACGTTTACGGGGCAGTACGTGTTACACCGATAAGCCGGGACGCCACAAAAACCTGTGGGAGCGGGCTTGCTCGCGAAGGGGTCGTCAGCCTCACCATCAATGTTGACTACCACACCGCATTCGCGAGCAAGCCCGCTCCCACATGGGTTTCGCGTAACGAGCTTATCCGCGCGCGAGTTCCAACAACTTCTCACGCCACGCCGCCTTCGCCGGCAGCGCCAAAAAAAATTCATTCAGCAACGATTCCCGCGCCGGATAACAAAACGGCGCACCGCTCAAATCCAGCACCTCGCCACCCGCTCCTTCCAGCACGCCTTGCGCCGCTGCCGTGTCCCACTGGGAGGTCGGGGCCAGGCGCGGATAACAATCCGCCGCCCCTTCCGCCAACATGCAGAACTTCAGCGAACTGCCGAAATTCGCCAATTGCAGCTCACCGAGACTGGCACTCAACCCGGCCAGCAAGCGTTCCTGCTCGGGGCTGGAATGCCGACGACTGGCCACCACGGTAAACGCTTCACCCGGCGCCGGTACGTCGCGTACCTGGATCGGCAGCGGCGTTGCGCCTTGATCGCCACGCCACGCGCCCAACCCGGCGCCACCGACGTAGAAGCGGCCATTGGTCGGCATCGACACCACGCCAAACACCACGCGGCCCTGCTCGATCAGCGCGATGTTGACGGTAAATTCTTCGCTGCCGGAGATGAACTCCTTGGTCCCGTCCAGCGGGTCCACCAGCCACCAGCGCTGCCATCCGGCGCGCACACTTTGGGGGATGTTGGCGTCTTCTTCAGACAGCACCGGGATGCTCGGGTCCAGCGCCGTCAGCCCGGCCAGAATCAAATGGTGGGCAGCCAAATCAGCGGCCGTGACTGGCGAATCATCGGATTTGGCGGTCACCGCCGTGCCGGTGCGCCAGAACGGCAAGATTGCTTCGCCGGCCTTCAACGCCAGTTCAACCACCGGCGCCATCAACGGATGCGGGAAATTCATGGCAGGAACACCCCACGCTGAGTCAGCAGATCACGGGCCAGATACAACGCCGCCAAGGCGCGGCCCTCAGTGAATTGCGGGTTCTGGGCCAGGGCCGACAGCTCGCGCAGGTTGACCTTGTCCACCCGCATCGGCTCGGGCTCGTCACCCTCAAGGCTTTCTTCGTACAGATCGGTGGCCAACACCACCTGGATCTTCTGGCTCATGTAACCGGGCGACAACGACAACTCGGTCAGATGCTCCAACTGCCGCGCACCATACCCGGCCTCTTCCTTGAGCTCACGCTCAGCCGCCGCCAGCACGTCTTCGCCGGGCTCGATCAAGCCTTTGGGCAGGGACAGCTCATATTCATCGGTGCCGCCGCAATATTCTTCAACCAGCACCGCGTGGTCCGCATCGAGCATCGCCACGATCATCACCGCGCCATACCCGGCGCCTTTACCGACCAAACGCTCGTACGTGCGCTCCACGCCATTGGAAAAGCGCAGCTTCAGCTCTTCGACGCAGAATAAACGGCTGGTGGCGACAATCTCGCGGGCGAGTACGGTGGGTTTCTGGCGCATGAGCGGCTCCTTGGCGATAGCGGGTTACTATACCCGGCCTATCCTGATTGTTTACCTCGGATATCTTTTTACCGCTGGAGAAGTTTTTTATGTCCCTGCTGCCCTGGCGCGACATCGACACCGTTCTGCTGGATATGGACGGTACGCTGCTGGACCTGCACTACGACAACCATTTCTGGATGGAGCACCTGCCCCAGCGTTATGCCGAGCTGCACGGGGTGAGCCGGGCCATGGCCGAGATGGAATTGCAGCCGCTGTTCGAACGTAACGCCGGCCAGTTGCAGTGGTATTGCCTGGACTTCTGGAGCGCCGAGCTGAAAATCCCGGTGCGCGAGCTGAAACTGGAAACCGCACACCTGATCGCCCTGCGCCCGGATGCGGATACGTTTCTGGCGGCGATCAAACAAGCCGGCAAGCGGGTGGTGATGATCACCAATGCCCATCGCGATTCGCTGTCGTTGAAGCTGGAGCGGATTGAACTGGCGCCGTATTTCGAGCGCTTGATCAGCTCCCACGATTACGGCTTTGCCAAGGAGAACCCGCAGTTCTGGGACGCCTTGCAAGCGGACATCGGTTTTGACCCGGCGCGCAGCCTGTTTATCGACGACACCTTGCCGATCCTGCGCAGTGCGCGGAATTTTGGCGTGGCGCATCTGCTAGCCGTGAGCGAGCCGGACAGTCGCAAAGGGCCGAAGGACACGGCGGAGTTTGCGGCGGTGGGGGATTATCGGGAGTTGATTGCAGGGCTCTAGACCGAGTCGCCTGCATCGCGGGCAAGCCACGCTCCCACAGGTTTTGTGTCGTACGCACATGACGAAAACGACACAAAACCTGTAGGAGCGAGGCTTGCCCGCGAAGGCCATCACACAGTCTTAAGCCTTACTCAGGAATCCGCAACGACTGCCCCGGATAGATCTTGTTCGGATCCTTGAGCATCGGCTTGTTGGCCTCAAAGATTTTGTTGTACTTGTTGGCATCGCCATACACACGCTTGGAAATGGCGCTGAGCGTGTCGCCTTTCTCCACCGTGACAAACTTCGCCGGCGTGGCCACCGGCCCGGTCACGGTGATCTGGTCATCCACGCCGCTGATACCCGCCACGTTACCGAGGGCCAACAGGATTTTTTCTTTCTCTTCCTGACTGGCGGCTTCGCCCGTGGCAATGATTTTCTCGCCTTCGACCTTCACTTGAATTTTCGAAGTGTCGATACCCGTCAGTGCATCCTTCACATGCTTGGTCAGCGCCTCGCTATTGGCTTCGGCCTTGTCCGGCGTCAGCGCATCGAGGATTTTTTCTCCGGCATCTTTTAAAAAGCTGAAAAGGCTCATCGTGTTCTCTCCATGGGATAAGGGTCCAGACGCAAAAGACTAGACCAGACTCCCGCAGCCCGGTTCCCAGCCGACCAATGACCCCACCCCGCGCAAGCGCTAGAATCGCAAACCCTGCCCACGCCCTGGAGCGAAGATGGACATCAAGCAGCTCAAATTCCTCATCGCCCTCGACGAAACCCGACACTTCGGCCAAGCCGCTGCGCGCTGCCACATTACCCAGCCAACCCTGTCCATGCGCCTGCGCAGCCTCGAAGAAGAGCTCGAGTTGCCGCTGGTCAATCGCGGCCAGCGCTTCGAAGGCTTTACCGCGCCGGGCGAGCGGGTTTTGGCCTGGGCGCGCACGGTGCTGGCGGCTTACGACGGTTTGCAGGCCGAAGCCGCTGCCTGTCGCGGCAATCTGGTGGGTACGTTGCGCCTGGGCGTGGTGCCGCTGTCGAGTTTTGATCCACTGCCCCTGATGCAACGCCTGCACGCCGAACACCCGAACCTGCGCTTCGAACTCTCGGCCCTGAGTTCCGAGCAGATCCTCGAACAATTGGCGAACAATCGCCTGGACCTCGGCGTTTCCTATCTGGAACGTCTCGACGGTGAGCGCTTCGACTCCCTGGCCTTCAGCGAAACCCGCATGGGCCTGCTCTATGACCAGCGTTTTCATAGCTTCGGCGAGGCACCACTGAGTTGGGAATCGCTGATCGAACTGCCCCTGGGCATGCTCACCAGCGGCATGCACTTTCGCCAGTCCATCGATCACAATTTCCACAGTCGCGGGCTGACGCCACAACCATTGCTGCAAACCGACGCGGTGCACCAATTGTTACAAGCGGTGCACGGTGGGTTCTGCTGTGCCGTAATGCCGTTGGACAGCGGCCTGGAAAATCTCACCGACCATTTGCGTCTGCACCCCATCGAAAACGCGCAAACCCTCAGCCGGCTTGGCCTGATCATGCGTCGCAGCGCTCCGCGTTCGGCGTTGGCGGAAGCCTGTTTCGCGATCTATCAACAATCGCAGGCAGAGTCTTGATCGACGGCATCTATCGGCGGATCAGTAATAGCGATTAGACGCGACAAGTTGACGCGCATAGGCTTAGAGCTGACTAAACCGTCGGTGATGCCCAATGAACGCCAAGCGCCCTGCAAGCGCGGCGCCCGCACTCGAAACGCCCGCGCCCGCCGCCAGCCAGACCTACAGTTACAGCGACCTTCAATACACCGAATCGGCCAGCACCGCGCTCGCCGAGGAAGTGGCGTTGGCGATCGCGTACAACGGCATCAGCCAGGCGGTGATGCTGGTCACCCCGACGGATCTTGAAGACTTCATCGTCGGTTTCAGCCTAGGCAGCGGCATCATCGAAGACGCTACCGATATCTATGACCTGCAATTGACCGGCGAAGGTTCGGCGCAATACGCGCAAGTGACCATCGCCAACCGCGCCTTCTGGAACCTCAAGCAGCAACGTCGACAACTGGCCGGCACCAGCGGTTGCGGGCTCTGCGGCGTGGAAGCGGTCGAGCAGGCATTGCCCGATCTCAAGGTATTGCCCGGCGCACCACTGCCGCCCGCCGAATGGCTCGACGGTTTGCGCCAGCGTATCGGCGCGTTTCAGCCGCTGGGTCAGCATTGCGGCGCGGTGCATGCGGCGGTGTTCATGAACGGCCAAGGCGAGTTGCTGCTGGGCCGCGAAGACATCGGCCGACATAACGCCCTCGACAAGTTGATCGGCGGCTTGATCCGCCAGAACATCCCGACGGCCGGCGGCCTGGCGATTGTCACCAGCCGTTGCAGCCTCGAATTGATCCAGAAAGTGCTGCGCGCGGGCATCCAGACCCTCGTCAGCCTGTCGTCGCCCACGGGCCTTGCCGTGCAATGGGCCCGTCGCCACAACCTCAATCTCATCCACCTGCCGCAAAAAAGTGCGCCGCGGGTCTACAGCCCTGCGTTGGAGAATCAAGCGTGAGTCAACACAATCAAGCCGACCAAAAACCTGTTCCGCGTTACAAGCCTTACAAAGGTCCGGCCGGTGGTTGGGGCGCGCTGGCCAGCGTCGCCCGGGCCTGGTTGACCAGCGACAACGCGCTGAAAAACCTGCGCATGATGCTCAAGACCAACAAGAACGGCGGCTTCGACTGCCCCGGTTGCGCCTGGGGCGATTCCAATGAAGCCGGCATGGTGGCGTTCTGCGAGAACGGCGCCAAAGCGGTGAACTGGGAAGCGACCAAACGGCGTGTCGATGGCGCGTTCTTCGCCAAGCACAGCGTCAGTGCGTTGTTGGAGCAAAGTGATTACTGGCTTGAGTATCAGGGCCGCTTAACCGAGCCGATGAGCTACGACGCCGAGACCGATCGCTACAAGCCGATCAGTTGGGAAGCGGCGTTCGCCTTGATCGCCAAGCATTTGCAGGGCCTGTCGAGCCCGAATCAGGCCGAGTTCTATACCTCGGGCCGCGCCAGCAACGAAGCGGCGTACCTCTATCAGTTGTTCGTGCGCGCCTATGGCACCAACAACTTCCCCGACTGTTCGAACATGTGCCACGAGGCCAGCGGTGTGGCGTTGGCGCAAAGTGTCGGCGTCGGCAAAGGCACCGTGACCTTCGACGACTTCGAACACGCCGATGCGATTTTTGTCTGGGGCCAGAACCCCGGCACCAACCACCCGCGGATGCTTGAACCCCTGCGCGAAGCGGTGAAACGCGGCGCTCAGGTGGTGTGCATCAACCCGCTCAAAGAGCGTGGCCTGGAACGCTTCCAGCACCCGCAACACCCGATCGAAATGCTCACTAACGGCGACAAGCCAACCAACACCGCGTACTTCCGTCCGGCATTGGGCGGCGACATGGCGATCATGCGCGGCATGGCCAAGTTCCTGCTGCAATGGGAGCGCGATGCGCAGAAGGCTGGTGAGCCGGCGGTGTTCGACCACGACTTCCTCAATGAACACAGTGCCAACGTGCTGGAATACCTCGGCATCGTCGACGACACTTCGTGGGAGCAGATCGTCGAGCAATCCGGCCTGCCCCTGGTGGAAATCGAGCAGGCGGCGCGCATGTACGCCAAAGGCAAGAACGTGATCATGTGCTGGGCGATGGGCATCACCCAGCATCGCCATTCGGTGGCGACCATCCAGGAAATCGCCAACCTGATGCTGCTGCGCGGCAACATCGGCCGGCCCGGCGCCGGTCTGTGCCCGGTGCGTGGCCACAGTAACGTGCAAGGCGACCGCACCATGGGCATCAACGAGCGTCCGCCAGTGGCGTTCCTCGATTCTCTTGAGCGTCGCTTCCAGTTCAAGGTGCCGCGCGAAAACGGTCACAACGTGGTCGAGGCGATTCACGCCATGGCCGAAGGTCGTGCCAAAGTCTTTATCGGCCTGGGTGGCAACTTCGCCCAAGCCACCCCGGACAGCCCGCGCACCTTCCAGGCCCTGCGTAATTGCGACCTGACCGTGCAGATCAGCACCAAGCTCAATCGCAGCCATCTGACCCACGGTAAGGAAGCGCTGATCCTGCCGTGCCTGGGCCGGACCGACATCGACATCCAGACCGAAGGCCCGCAAGCGGTAACCGTCGAAGACTCGTTCAGCATGGTCCACGCCTCCAACGGCCAGTTGCAGGCACTGTCGAACCAGATGCGCTCGGAGCCTGCAATCATCGCCGGCATCGCCGCCGCGACCCTGGGCAGCAAACCGGTGGACTGGAACTGGCTGGTGGCCGATTACGACCGCATCCGTGACCTGATCGCCGACACCATTCCGGGCTTCCGCGACTTCAACGAGCGGGTCAAGCACCCTGGCGGGTTCTACCTCGGCAACAGTGCCGGCGCGCGCAAGTGGAACACGCCGTCGGGCCGCGCCAATTTCCGTCCGAACACCCTGCCCAAAGACCTGGTGCACGAACGCACCCGCGCCACCGGCGTGTTGCCGGACCTGATCATGCAGTCGATGCGCTCCCACGATCAGTACAACACCACGATTTATGGCCTGGATGACCGTTATCGCGGGGTGAAGGGTCAGCGGGATGTGTTGTTCGTCAACGAGGCGGACATCATTCGCCTGGGGTTCAAACCTGGGCAGAAGGCGGACATCATTTCGATCTGGGACGATGGCCGTGTGCGTCGGGTGAAGGGCTTCACGCTGTTGGCGTTTGATATTCCTGCCGGGCAGGCGGCGGCGTACTACCCGGAAGTAAACCCGCTGGTGCCGCTGGAAAGCACCGGGGATGGCAGCCATACGCCGACGTCGAAGTTTGTGGCGATCCGGTTGGAAATGGCCAGCGAGACCGGGTTGATTTTGGCCAAGTCGGCGTAACGCGGCAGCAGGTCCGGCCTCTTCGCGAGCAAGCCCGCTCCCACATTGGAATGCATTTCAATGTGGGAGCGGGCTTGCTCGCGAAAGCGGTGGATCATGCAATGAATCTCTCGAAGCTGATACTTTCCAATCGCCCACAAAAAAGGCCGTTTCTGTAAAGAAACGGCCTATCCGAAGTAGCTAAAGACCGGCGAAAAAGCCTTAAGTTCCGCCCAAAAAACAGTAACTTATAGAATTGTGTACAAGTCGTGTTACTCGTCGGATTTCGATTGTCACAATCCAGACACAGCCTCAGGATCGCGCCGTCATCCCCTTGAGGTTCCTCTATGAAGTTCTCCTCGATTCTCTTGTTGTCCCTTAGCCTGGCCAGTGGCTTTGCTTCTGCCGGAGGCACCACCGAAGCAGGTGTGGGCGGCGCATTGGGCGGGGTTTTGGGCTCGGTCGTCGGTCAGTCACTAGGCGGCAATACAGGTTCCACCATCGGCGCAGCCCTGGGCGGCGCAGGTGGTAGTGCCGTCGGCGCAGACAAACGCAGCCGTGGCGAAGCCGCCATTGGCGGTGCGTTGGGCGCGGCAGGCGGTAACGTGGTCGGTCGCAGCCTGGGTGGCAGCACCGGCAGCTTGATCGGCTCGGCAGCCGGCGGTGGTGCCGGCGGTGCGCTGGGTAACTACATGGGCAACAAGAGCGATGAGGATGACGATCGTCGTTCCTATCGCGGCCGTGATGATCGTCGCTACTACCGGGATGACCATCGTGGCCGTGGTCATGCCTACGGTCACCGTAAACATCACAAATACTATCGTCATCGCTGAGGCCTGAACGGCTTCGCGGTCAGGTAGAGCAAAAATCGCAGTCCTCAGGGCTGCGATTTTTTTTGCCCGTCAAACCACCAACCGCTCCAGCGCCCCGCGCAACCCGGCAGGGATCGCCACTGGCTCATTGGACGCACGATCCACAAACACATGCACGAAGCGCCCGGCCGCACAGGCTTCATCGTCGCCCTGCTTGAACACCGCCAATTCGTATTGCACCGAGCTGTTGCCCAACTTGCCGACCCGCAGGCCGATCTCGATGCGATCCGGGAAAGCGATCGACGCAAAGTAATCGCAAGCCGAACTCACCACAAAACCCACGACTTCACCGTCATGAATATCCAGCCCGCCGACTTCGATCAGGTAGGTGTTCACCGCTGTGTCGAAAAAGCTGTAGTAGGTGACATTGTTGACGTGCCCGTAGGCATCGTTGTCGTGCCAGCGGGTGGTAATGGGCTGGAAGTGCGGGTAGTCGGTGCGTTGGGGCATCGGATTGGACATTAGTATTGGTTCCTGGGATTGGGTGGCCAGTCTAAGGTGAAAACCGCGTTATCGTTCTTCGCGAGCAAGCCCGCTCCCACAGGACGAATGCGATCAACTGTGGGAGCGGGCTTGCTCGCGAAGGCGTCCTTACAGACGCCGCATCACTTACCTGTCAGCAAACCCCTTCCCTACCGCCGCCAACTCCCCAATCAACCGCGCCGGTTTCCACTGATCACCCTGTCGTGTCTCCAGCGCCAGCAACCGCTGATGAATATCCGCCAATCCCTGCTGATCCGCCCAGGCCATCGGCCCGCCCTTGTCCGCCGGGAAGCCATAGCCATTGAGGTACACCAGATCAATGTCATGAGCCGAGCCGGCAATGCCTTCCTCGAGGATCTTCGCCCCTTCGTTGACCAGTGCCAGCAAGCAGCGCTCCAGAATCTCCTCAGGGCTGATCTCGCGGCGCTGGAAGCCCAAACCCTCGCTGATCTCCAGCACCAGCGCATCGACCTCGACATCGTGCTCGGCCTGCCGACTGCCCGGTTCATAGTGGTAATAACCGTCGCCACTCTTCTGGCCGAAACGCCCGAGCTCGCACAGCCGATTGTCGACCTGGACTTCCGGCGCATCCTGACCTTTACCCGCCAGTTCGCGGGCTCGCCATCCGAGGTCGATGCCGACCACGTCATACATGCGAAACGGCCCCATGGCGAAACCGAATCCTTGCAGCGCGGCATCCACCTGATGCGGGAAAGCCCCTTCGAGCAGCATCTTGCGCGCCTCAAGCACGTAGGTATTGAGCATGCGATTGCCGATAAACCCATGGCAGTTGCCCGCCACCACGCTGACCTTGCCCATGCGCTTACCCAGATCCAGCGCCGCATCGAGCACCACCGGCGCGGTTTGCGCGCCGCGGACGATTTCCAGCAGTTTCATGATGTGCGCCGGGCTGAAGAAATGCAGGCCCAGGACCTGTTTCGGACGGCGAGTGGCAGCGGCAATCGCATCGATGTCCAGCGCCGAGGTGTTGCTGGCCAGAATCGCTTCGGGTTTGAGCAGGCCGTCGAGTTCGCGGAAAATTTTCTGCTTCAGTTCGAGGTTTTCGTAGACCGCTTCAATCACCAGATCCACATCGCGGATCGCCGCGTAATCGGCGGCGCTGGTCACTCGCGCCAGGCGGGCGTCTGCCTCGGCCTGATCGATCCGGCCCTGGCGCACGTTGTGGGCATAAGTTTCGGCGACTGCGGCCAACGCCTGTTCAAGCATCTGCGGATTGTTATCGACCCATTGCACCGGCACCCCGGCGTTAGCCAGGCACATGACAATCCCGCGACCCATGGTGCCCGCGCCGATCACGGCGGCGCGCTGAATATTGAACGGCGTCTGGCTCATTGTTGTTCTCTTGTTGGCGATCCAAAGACAGCCTTCACCATAGTCAGCCACAGGGCTTTTTTGAAATTTATTCCTGTGATGGGGGACATTCAGGGGATGGATGCGCCCGCAAGACCACTGAAAATCCCTGTGGGAGCAGGCTTGCTCGCGAAGGCGCGGTGTCAGTCGACATCATTGCTGACTGTCATACCGCTTTCGCGAGCAAGCCCGCTCCCACAGGGTGGACATCGTTCAACCAGACAGATGTTGTTCGGCCCACCCCCGCACCTCGGCATACGGATAATCCTCCAGGACACCAAACCCCGGAATCGTCCGCGCCTTGAGCTTGGTAAACAACGGCACGCTGATCCCGCACAAAAACCGCGTCACCCGCTCCGCTGACGGCACCTGCCCGGTGTACTGCTCATGCCTGTGGATAAAATCACCACACATCGCTTCGAAGTTTTTATCCACAAGCACCGGCAACTCCGGCGGTGCAGGCAGTCGCGCCACATTCCCGTGACACACCGAGCAATGCCCGCACTGCCGAGGCGCGTTTTCATCGCCGAAATACTCGGCCAGGCGATAACCCAGGCAATGATCCGTGGCAAACAGATCGAGCATGGCGTGAATCCGCGCGATCTCGGTTTGTTCGTGGCGGGTGAAGTAGGCGTGCAGCTCTTCGCTCAAAGCCTGGGCATCGAAACCGATTTGCAGCAGGCTGTAGACCTCGGTCATTTGCTTGCTTTCAAGCTCGACCCAGCCCTTTTCCTGGAAGTAATCCAGCGCCTTGACCACCCGATTACGCTCGGCTGAATGCAGCTCGTACAGTGCATCGAAATTCACCGTCGCCCAGGTTCGTGCACGGGTGGAGGTCTGGATGATTGCCGAGACGAAGTCCTTGCGTTCACCCTCGAAACGAGCGAGCAACGCTTCGGGCTCCTGCAAGTATTTGAAGCGGTATTCCGCGTAATAGGCATAACGCGGCGCGATGATCCCGCGCAGCTCCAACTGCACCAGCAAGGTCTTGAGCGGCAACTGACGAATGTTGCTCTGATCCGCCAAAGGCCCCAGCAGAAACTCCCACTGCCCTTCCGGTGCGGCGACTTGCAACTCGTCGAGCACGCAGCGGATGCCGTCCAATTCCGGCGTGTCGCCGTAGACGAAGTTTTCCAGCACGTTGAGGCTGTCGCGGTTGGCCAATACAAGGCAGTCGGAGGGCTGCCCGTCACGCCCGGCGCGGCCGATTTCCTGGCTGTAGTTTTCGATGGATTTGGGCAGGTCGAAATGCACGACGTTACGGATGTCGCTTTTATCGATGCCCATGCCGAAAGCGATGGTCGCGACGATGCAATTGGACTGCCCGCCCATGAAGCGCTTTTGAATCGCTTCCCGTTGTTCGTGGGGCAAACCGGCGTGATAAGCCTCGGCCTGAATGCCGTTGCGACCCAGGTGCTCGGCAATATGCTCGGCGGTTTTCTGCAGGGTGACGTAGACGATGCTCGGCTGGTTCGGGCGCTGGCTCATCCACTCGACAAGACGTCGGCGCTTGTCCTGGCCGCGCACCGGTTCCACCAACAAATTGAGGTTCGGCCGATAGAAACCGGTGGTCACCACGTCTTCGGGAGCGATGGCGAATTTCGCTTCCATGTCCGCGATCACTTTCGGCGTCGCGGTGGCGGTCAGCAGCAAAGCTTGTGGGATATTGAACTGGCGCTGGTAGTCCGGAAGCTTTAGGTAGTCGGGTCGGAAGTTGTGGCCCCATTCCGAGATGCAGTGCGCCTCGTCCACCACCAACAGCGAGATCGGCACTTGCTGCAAAAAATTGCGGAAGCGCTCGTTCTTCAGGCGCTCTACTGAAATCATCAAGATCTTCAATTCGCCAGACTTGGCCCGGGCCATCACGTCACTGGCGTCATCGCGGCTTTGCGCGGAATCGATACTGCCCGCCGAAATGCCGTGGCGTTGCAGGAACGCCAACTGATCCTGCATCAGCGCCAGCAGCGGCGACACCACCAACGTCAGGTGCGGCAGCAACAGCGCCGGCAATTGATAACACAGTGACTTGCCCGAGCCAGTGGGCAAAATCGCCGCCGCCGAGCGTCCGGCCAACACCGCGCTGACCGCCGCCTCCTGGCCGGGCCGAAACTGCGGATAACCGAAAACCTGTTCCAGGGTGTTGTGCATAAGCTGTCACTCCGTTGACTGCTGCGATGCCAAAAGCCTAGCCGGCGATCGCAGCGAGTCGAGAAAAGGTCGGGACCAAAACGATACGGAATGATACAGCCTTGCGGCCCTGTGCCTTTGCCACAGGATGAAACAAACGAAACACTTTCTTGCTCACGGGGCCGCTCGGTCAGAAGGTAAGGTTCACCTCCTCAAAACCACTATTCGCGTATTTCACATCACGGCAGGACGCCTGATGGGCGCGGATTTTTCACGAAGGAACGACCATGCCCCACACTTCTCTTCTTCCTCTGCTTCTTGCCGCCCTGCTGCTCAGCGGATGCGGGAAAATCCCTGACGATCTGCCGATGCTCGCCACGCATTCCACTGCGCAGCCCACCGTTGCCGGTTGATACCGACTGCAGCATCGCCCTTCGCAACAACTCATAAAACACCCGACTCTTGCTCGCCCACGCGGCATGGGTCGGGCTGTTTCCTGTTAAGCGTGGGTCAGACGTTTGGAAACGCCCTACAGGATCTGGCGCACCCGAAACAGGGGTTTGCCGCGTAACGCCTGACAATCGTGTAGGAAATTTGACCTGCAAGGGTTTCGCCCTGAAAAACCCTCGGCGAACGCGTAGGCACGGTCTGATTGCACAGGTAAAACCCCTACGAATCCTGTCCATCGTGGCCATATTGCCGCGCCGTTCCAGGCCCTTCTATAGTCTGCGGCGCGGCTGAAACGGTGTCTCGGCCTGCCGTGATTTCATACAGGAGAAACCTCGATGGACACACCTTGCACGCTGACAAATCGCTTTCACCCACTCAAGTCCAGTTACAGCGACACCCCCGTGCTGGTCATCGACACCGAAGCCGATCCACACGAAATCCTCGACGCCGCCCGCCAACGCATCCGCGCCGCCAGCGATTTGCTTGAGACGCTTTATTGCCAAAGTTTCAAAGAAGCCGACCCGAGTGACATCCCAAACATAATCAACGCCCTGTACTTGCTTACCCATGACGGCCACGAACTCTTGGAAGTTGCCCGGCAGCGCTTGCCGAAAATCTCGGCGATCTGATGCATGAACAAAGATCCCTGTGGGAGCCGGGCTTACCCGCGATGAACGATGACACGGCGCACCTGATGAAAACCAAAATGCCCGGCACCCAACAACTGCTCGAAAAAGAAGCCTATGACGCCTGGTTCAAAGCCCAGGTACAAGCCAGCCTCACGGATTCCCCGCCCCTGATCATCGACACAGAAGCCAACCGCCAAGACATCCTCGAAGCCGCCCTCCAGCGCATCCGAGCCTCCAGCGACCACCTCAAAACCCTGCACTGCGCCTGCTGCAAAAACGGCGACGTCGAAGACATCCCCCATATCACCCACGCGCTCTACTTGCTGAACCAGGACGGCTGCGACCTATTGAAAGTCGCCCAGCAACGCATGATGGGCTGGAAAGCACCCACCTGACACCGAGCGAAGATCGTTCCCACGCTCCACGTGGGAATGCTTCAAAGGATGCTCCGCGTTCGGCTCTTGGGACGCAGAGCGTCCCGGGCTGCATTCCCACGCGGAGCGTAGGAACGATCAAACGAAATCCTAAGCGGTGAACGCCAGCCTTCCCGCGAATATCAGGTTCGCTGCGTTGATCAACATCCAACACGCCGCGAAATCAGGCTTAATCCACCTCATCGAAATGCCCCTGACGGAACACGCCCCATGAACCTCGCCCCCAACTTCCTCGACGACCACGCCATGCACCTGCTCATGCAGCTGCTGCACGAAGAACTCGGCCTGCCCGAACGCAAAACCATCAGCCTCACCACCTCGATCAATTTCGACCTGGGCTGCGACGGCGCCGATGCGCGACAACTGATGGAGGCGCTGGAAGAACAGTTTGGAATCGACCTCATCGACTACGACGCCTATCGCTACTTCCAACCCGAAGGCTACGATGTGTTCCTCAAACGCAGGGCCAAAGGTCGCGGCGACAAAGTCCCGCTGACTATCGGCATGCTCTACCAGGCCATCAAGGCCCAACGCTGGGACACTCAAGAGCTGGAACGCCTCTAAACGTGCGCAGCGAACACCTATAAGGACATAGCGTGGACGTACTGATGGGTTTACTCGCCGCCCTGCTCTGGGGTGGTACAGATTTTCTCGTGGGCCTGAATGCCCGTGCAGTCGGCGTCAAACGGGCTGTTTATTTCGGGCAGGCGTTGGGTTTCACGATCATGAGCCTGTTGCTGATCGCCGTTCCCAGCTTCATCTTCAAATCCATGGCTGCACCACTCAACGTCTGGTTGATCGGCATCGGTGCCGCCATCCTGACCGTGTCCGGTGCCCTGGCGCTGTCCAAAGCCTTCGCCCTCGGCAAAGCCTCCATTGTCGCGCCGTTGGTGACGTCCTACGGCGTGGTCACGACGTTGCTGTCCTGGGCTGGCGGTGAGCAGATCGGCTTGATTCAGCTGCTATGCATTGGCCTGTGCGTGCTCGGGGTGATTCTTTCCAGCATCCACTCTGACCCGAAGATTCCACACACCATACAAGCCAGCAGTTCGATTGCCTACGCATTGTTGGCGGCAGTGTTCTACGGCACCAGTTTTTGGTTGCAAGGACACTTCGTCCTTCCTGTTCTTGGGCCGGTGACGATGCTCTGGCTCGCTTATCTGGTTGGGCTGATCGTGCTGGTGCTCATCGTGATCAAAATAAAGGACGGCTTGAAAATCCCGCCCCTGAAAAACTGCATGACGCTGACGGGTGCGAGCCTGATGAACCTGGGTGGCTTTTCGTCATTTGCTTGGGGTGCGGTGGCCGGATCAGTATCGGTAGTGACCGTGATCAGCACATTGTCGGGCGGAATTGCGGCAATTTTGGGCTATGTGTTTTTCAAGGAGCGGTTGGCCAAGGTACAAGTGCTGGGCGTTGTTTTGGTCTTGGTTGGCGCATTAGTTCTGCACCTGAAAACCTGAAACGCATGCCAATCCCCGTGGGAGCGGGCTTGCTCGCGAAAGCGGTGGAGCCGTCAGCATCAATGTTGAATGAATGACCGCATTCGCGAGCAAGCCCGCTCCCACAAATGATCTCCGTTACCTTCAGGACCAAACAGCGCCCACAAAAAAGCCGCCCCTGAGGGCGGCTCTTTCATTGCGTCAGACCAAGCCTTACAGCTTAGGCCCAGCAGCCTTGATCGCATCACTCACTTCAAACTTCTTGAAGTTCTCAACAAACAACCCAGCCAACGCTTTAGCCGCTTCGTCGTAGGCGGCCTTGTCAGCCCAGGTATTACGCGGGTTCAACAGGCCAGTCTCAACACCAGGAACAGCCAACGGCACATCCAGGTTGATGGTGTCCAAGTGCTCAGTCTTAGCACCGATCAACGCACCGCTCTGGATCGCTGCAATCACGCCACGAGTGGTCGGGATATTGAAGCGTTTGCCGACGCCGTAGCCGCCGCCGGTCCAACCGGTGTTGACCAGGTAGACCTTGGAGCCGAAGCCGCGGATGCGTTTGATCAGCAGTTCTGCGTATTCGCCAGCCGGACGCGGGAAGAACGGTGCGCCGAAGCAGGTGGAGAAGGTCGATTTGATGCCGCTGCCGGAACCCATTTCGGTCGAGCCCACCAGTGCGGTGTAGCCGGACAGGAAGTGGTAGGCCGCTTGTTCTTCGCTGAGGATGGACACTGGCGGCAGGACGCCGGTCAGGTCGCAGGTCAGGAAGATCACAGCGTTTGGCTCGCCACCGAGGTTCTTCTCGGAGCGTTTGGCAACGTGCTCCAGCGGGTAGGCGGCACGGCTGTTCTGGGTCAGGCTGACATCGGCGTAGTCGGCGTGCTTGGCGTCGTCGATGACGACGTTTTCCAGGACTGCGCCGTGCTTGATGGCTTTCCAGATGACCGGCTCGTTCTTCTCGGACAGGTCGATGCACTTGGCGTAGCAGCCGCCTTCGATGTTGAAGACAACGCCTTCGCCCCAGCCGTGTTCGTCGTCACCGATCAGGTAACGGCTTTCGTCGGCGGACAGGGTGGTTTTACCGGTGCCGGACAGACCGAAGAACAGGGTCACGTCGCCTGCTTCGCCGATGTTGGCGGCGCAGTGCATCGGCAGCACGTCAGCGGCCGGCAGCAGGAAGTTTTGCACGGAGAACATGGCTTTTTTCATTTCACCGGCGTAACGCATGCCGGCGATCAGCACTTTCTTCTGTGCGAAGTTGAGGATCACGCAACCGTCGGAGTTGGTGCCGTCACGCTCAGGCACGCATTCGAAGTTGGCAACGTTGAGCACTTGCCACTCATCACGGCCAGCCGGGTTGTACTTTTCCGGGTTGATGAACAGGCAACGACCGAACAGGTTTTGCCAGGCAGTCTGGGTGGTCATCTTCACGGCCAGGTAGTGGTCTTCAGCCGCACCTACATGCACGTGGGAAACGAAATGCTCTTGCGCGTTGTTGAACGCCTCGACGCGGTCCCACAGGGCATCGAACTTGTCGGCCGGGAACTTGCGGTTGATCGGGCCCCAGGCGATGGAAGCCGAAGTGGACGGCTCGTCAACGATGAAACGATCGACTGGCGAGCGGCCGGTGCGGTGACCAGTGCGAACAACCAGCGCGCCGGTATCGGCAAGCTCGCCTTCACCGCGACTCAAGGCTTCTTTTACCAGATCATCAACACTCAGATCGGTGTACACGGC
The DNA here is from genome assembly GCF_044762525.1 of Pseudomonas sp. NPDC096950. NCBI lineage: Bacteria > Pseudomonadati > Pseudomonadota > Gammaproteobacteria > Pseudomonadales > Pseudomonadaceae > Pseudomonas > Pseudomonas sp. NPDC096950. The sequence continues at coordinate 79,594 of NZ_JBIWEL010000018.1, forward strand.
GTTATTGGCTTGCGTCATGAGATTCCCCGTCGGCCAGTGGCCGAGTGTGCTCCAAACGTTTTGTAGTAGAAAGTCGTGCACTACTACCGCGACAAAAAGTGGGCCGGATTATGCCAGAAAAGCCCAAAAAGAGTAGGGCCCTCCCGTCGTAACGGCGTTATTCCGGCGCTAACCAGTGAATTTACCTGCGCTGAACCGTTTTAGTGCCGGGTATCTGACGGCGTATCGACACCCGCGCCAGCGAACAATTGAGTGATATCCGCTGCATCGAACAGGTAGCGCTGGTTGCAAAACTGGCAATCGATCTCGATGTGGCCGCCGTGTTCGATCACCAGCGACTGGGCATCTTCCAGACCCAAGCTGACCAGCGCATTGGCAGATCGTTCGCGGGAGCAACTGCAACGGAAGCGCAGTTTCTGCACATCGAACAGACGCACTTGCTCTTCGTGGTAGAGGCGATGGAGCACGGTTTCGTTGTCCAGGCTCAGCAGTTCGTCGGCGGTCAGGGTGCTGGCCAGCGCAGTGATGTGCTGCCAACTGGCGGCGCGTTCTTCTTCGTCTTTCAGACGGTCGGCAGGCAATTGCTGCAGCAGCAAGCCACGGGCACGACGGCCATCGGCGTACAGCCAGAAGCGGGTGCCGACCTGTTGGGACATGACGAAATAGTTGGTGAAACACTCGGACAGGGTTTCGCCGTCGAGGTCGACGATGCCCTGGTAACGCTGGCCCTGGGTCGGGTCGACGGTCAGCGCCAGCACGCCGTTGGGCATGAGGTCGGCAAGGGTCGCGTCAGGGGCGATCCGGTCGGCTTCGTAACGGGCCAGGCCACGGATTTCGCGCTCGCTGGAGCACTCGATCATCAGCAACGGGATCGGTCCATCGGAACGAGCTTGCAGGATCAGCAGTCCATCGAACTTAAGGGTGCCGACCAGCAACGCGGCGGCGGCCATCAATTCGCCCAGCAGTTGCGCGACCGGCTCTGGGTAGGGGTGTTTGGCCAGCACTTCGGCATAGCTACGTTCCAACGCCACCAGCTCGCCGCGGGTGTCGCTGTCATCGAAGATGAAGCGTTGGGTGAAGTCGGAATCCGGTAGATCGGTCATAGGTCTGGGTATCTGAAGTGATGACAATTTAGTTACAAGTAGTGACAATTACGTCTTTGCGGCACCGCTTTGGTGCGCGATGTTCAGCCATTGGAGGCATTTTATGAACAATCCGGGTTTGTTCCAAGCAAGGTGGAACCTCCGCCGGTTGGTATTGTGCAATCTGGTGCCTCTGGCGCTGTTGGCATTCTGGTTATGGCCTACGGGTCAGATGTTGTGCGTGTTTTTCGACGAGTGGCTGTTTCACCTGCTCAATGCTCCGTTGGCCAGCAACCCGATATGGCTCCACATATGGGCAATTGCAAGTCTTCGCCCATTTGATGCGGTGGTCGGGGTGATTCTGCTGATGCTGCTGATCAAGGGCGACTGGGTGTTTGACGCCATCGATGTACGCCGGGCGTTTTTCGGCTTCCTCGCGATTCTGCTGTTACTGCTGTTTATCCGCATGCTGTTCTCGAAATACGCCGATTACATGGACTGGCAGCACAGCAGCCCGTCGATGATGATCAACGGCGCCGTGCACATGAGCGACTACTTCCCCGAGCTTGAGAGGACGTGGCAACTCAAGGATCGCTCGAGCCAGAGCTTCCCCGGCGACCATGCTTCCGTGCTGTTGATCTGGGCGATGTTCATGACGGTGTTCAGCCGCGGCACCAGGCAGACCCTGATCATCTGGGGCCTGTCGCTGCTATTCATGATGCCGCGGCTGGTGGCGGGCGCGCATTGGGGCCAGGACGATTACATCGGCGGCGTGCTGCTGGCGGTGTGGGCGTTGGGCTGGGGTTACTACACGCCGTTTGCGTATCACGTTTCGGAGTTTTTCCTGAAAGTGACGGCACCGGTGTTTGGGCTGTTGGGGAAACTGCCGGTGGTTTCGCGGATGAGTGTGGTGCGTGCTGCAAGCTAGTGCCTTGATGCAATTGATCGTTCCCACGCTCTGCGTGGGAATGCAGCCCGGGACGCAGAGCGTCCATTGAGGCATTCCCACGCAGAGCGTGGGAACGATCTTTGGATCACTCGTCGTTGCTACTGCCGCGAAACTTGAACAAATCCCGCCGCTGTTTCTTGCTCGGCTTGCCATCGGTGCTCACGCCCAACGAGCCGGCCTTGCGCATCGCCGCGGCCGCTTCGCGCTTGGCGACGCTCGCTTCGGTCTCCGCATACAACGTCTGCGCCTCGGGCGCGCCTCGGCGCACGATCGACAGCGCCTGGACTACGACAGTCTTTTCCTCAAACCCTACGCGGATCTGAAACTCATCGCCGATGCGCGGTTCCTTGCCCGGTTTGCATCGCTCGCCCCGACAGTGCACCTTGCCACTCTCGATCGCCGTTTTGGCCAAGGCACGGGTTTTGTAAAAACGCGCGGCCCACAACCATTTATCGAGACGAACCTTGTCGTCCTCTTCCTGTTTTTGCGCCATATGAATTCCTCTTTCCGCCAGTAGTCGGAACTGTACTACCGTTTCTGTCGGGCGCAAGAACTCGGCCCTCCAGATAAACTGTGATCTTGGCCGGTTCACCGGCATGGAGTGATCGAGTGACTATATTCCCCTCTTCTTTGACCTCACCCAAAACCGGCTGCCAGGGCTGCCAGCAAAGCGAGGCGCTGGGTTTCGATTTTGCTTTCGCCTACCAACCCATCGTCGACCTGCGCGACCAATCGATTTTCGCCCACGAAGCGCTGGTCCGTGGGCTGGCCGGTGAAGGCGCGTTGTCCGTGTTAGATCAGGTTACAGAAGAGAACCGCTACCGCTTCGACCAGCTCTGCCGGACCCGGGCCATTGAAGGTGCGGCGAATCTAAATATGCAGACACACTTGTCGATCAACTTCATGCCCAACGCCGTCTATCGTCCAGAGCTGTGCATTCGCAGCACCCTGGAGGCAGCGAAAAAACATAATTTCCCGATCGACCGACTGATTTTCGAAACCCTGGAAAGCGAGCACGTAGATAACTATCGCCATTTGACCAATATTCTGCGTGAATACCGCGAATTCGGCTTCAAGACCGCCATCGATGATTTCGGTGCCGGTTATTCGGGGCTCAATCTGCTGGCTGATTTCCAACCGGACCTGATCAAACTCGACATGGCGCTGATCCGCGATGTCGATCGCGACCGTGTTCGTCAGGCTATCGTCCGGGGGATTGTCACAATCTGTGCGGAGTTGAACGTTACAGTCATTGCCGAAGGCATTGAGAGCGCCGGTGAACGGGATTTCCTGGCGGACTGTGGAATATTTCTGATGCAGGGTTACTGGTTCGCCAAACCTGCATTCAAAGCGTTGGCCCAGGTAACACCTGAAGCCTGGACGCGTTAATCGCCGGTTTTTCCTATTGAAGACATTTGACCATTTGACCGTTGTCGGTCTGCGCGAGTGGGTGGCGCTCCCGGATTTGGGAGTCGCAGGCCTTCGGGCAAAAATCGACACCGGCGCCAGCACCTCCAGCCTGCACGCCACCGACATCGAGACATTCGAGCGCGACGGGCAGGAATGGGTGCGCTTCACCGCGCACCTGGGCACGGTGGTGCAATTGCGCCACCGCCGCTGCGAGGCACCGCTGGTGACGATGAAAACCATTAAAAGCTCCAACGGCCACGCGCAGATGCGTTATGTGGTCAGCACCACCCTGGCCCTCGGTGATCGGGTCTGGCGGGTCGAGTTCACCCTCGCCTGCCGCAAGTCCATGCGTTATCGCCTGTTACTCGGTTCCAAAGCCCTGATCGACGGCCAGTTGGTGGTCAATCCGGGCATTAAATATGTACAAGACAAGCCGGTGTTCCCGGTATCTACCTCTTCCACAGGTGTTGCATGAAGATCGCTGTGCTGTCGCGGAACCCGCGTCTGTATTCCACCCGTCGTCTGGTCGAAGCCGGTATCGAGCGTGGCCATGAAATGGTGGTGATCGACACCTTGCGCGCCTACATGAACATTGCCAGCCACAAGCCGCAGATTCACTACCGCGGCAAACCGCTGGAAGGTTTCGATGCGGTGATCCCCCGGATCGGTGCCTCGGTGACGTTTTACGGCTGCGCGGTGTTGCGCCAGTTTGAAATGATGGGGGTGTTCCCGCTCAACGAGTCGGTGGCCATCGCCCGTTCGCGGGACAAGTTGCGCTCGTTGCAATTGCTGTCACGCCGGGGGATCGGTTTGCCGGTCACCGGGTTTGCCCACTCGCCGGATGACATTCCCGACCTGATTGACATGGTCAACGGCGCCCCGCTGGTGATCAAGGTGCTGGAAGGCACCCAGGGTATCGGCGTAGTGCTGTGCGAAACGGCCACTGCGGCGGAGTCGGTGATCGAAGCGTTCATGGGCCTGAAGCAGAACATCATGGTTCAGGAATACATCAAGGAAGCCGGCGGCGCGGACATTCGCTGTTTCGTGGTCGGCGACAAGGTGATCGCGGCGATGAAGCGCCAGGCCAAGCCAGGGGAGTTCCGCTCCAACCTGCATCGCGGCGGCAGCGCGAGCCTGATCAAGATCACCCCGGAAGAACGCATGACGGCGTTGCGGGCAGCCAAGGTGATGGGTCTGGCGGTGGCGGGGGTGGATATCCTGCGTTCCAATCACGGGCCGCTGGTGATGGAAGTGAACTCGTCGCCGGGGCTGGAAGGGATTGAAACCACCACCGGGAAGAACGTGGCGGGGATCATCATCGAGCACCTGGAGAAGAATGGTGGGCCGAATATGACGCGGACCAAAGGCAAGGGCTGACGCCCAGCCTCGAGCAGCAAGCTACAAGCCTCAAGTGAAAAACAACGGCAGTTCCGCGCAGGATCTGCTTGATCGTTCCCACGCTCTGCGTGGGAATGCCTCTACGGACGCTCTGCGTTCGGCTTTGAATGGGGACGCGGAGCGTCCCGGGCTGCATTCCCACGCGGAGCGTGGGAACGATCGGGTCAGACTGCGTCTCTAGGAAGCATCAACCCAAGCGGCAACCGCACCCGCGCCTCAAGCCCGCCACCCGACCGGTTACGCAACTCAACATTCCCGCCATGCATCGAAGCAATCCGCTTCACGATCGCCAGGCCCAACCCGGTGCCTTTCCCGCCCCGCGCCCGATCGCCACGGGTAAACGGATTGAAGATCGCCTCCAGTTCCGACGGATCAATCCCCGCCCCACGGTCCATCACGCTCAGCACTACATACGGCGCGCTGGTATCTCCGGACACATAGGCCGCCACCTCAACGCCACTGCCCGCATGGTGCAAGGCGTTGCCAATCAGGTTATTCAGCAAGCGCTTCATCGACACCCGACGCAGCGGGAACGGCTGGATCGGTTCCAGACGTAAACGCACTTTCTCTTCGTTCTGGTTGTACGGCGCGGCGACCTCGCGCACCAGGTCACTCAGGTCCACCTCTTCCACCGACTCGTCACGCCCGTCGCGAATGAACGCCAGGAACTGGTCGAGAATCGCGTCCATGTCTTCGATGTCGCGCACCATGTCGTCCGACAGGTCGCTGTGATCGCCCATCAATTCCAGGGACAAGCGCAAGCGGGTCAGCGGTGTGCGCAAATCGTGGGACACCCCGGCCAGCATCAACTCACGCTCGCGACCGGCCTGTTCGACGTCTTCGGCCATCTGGTTGAACGCGCGGTAAACTTCGGCCATTTCACTCGGCGTGTCGCTGATCGGCAGGCGCACGCTGCGGCCCTGACCAAGTTGCCTTGCGGCATAGACCAGACGTTTCAAAGGTTGATTGAGCTGGCTGACAAAAATCCATGCCGAGGCGGTGGACAGCAAGCCGATGGCGAGGAACCAGCCGAGTACGTTCCAGATTTTCTGGCCACGCAACGGATGCGGATACAACGGCACCTTCAGCCAGCCATCGCCCAGGCTGGGCGCCCGGACCCACAGCGCCGGCGGCGAGTGCATGCGTAATCGGACTTCGGTGTCGGCGCCCAGCTCCGCCTGCATTTGCCGCTGGTAGATCTCGCTGTACGGCCAGTGTTGTTCGCCTTCCGGCACACCGGCGCCGACCACCCGAATCAGGGTCGCGGCATCCGCGATTTTCGTACGGTTTTCTTCATCGGCGGCCCAATACGCGCGCAGTGTCAGGGCGACGCCGTGGCTGTACTGGCGGTCCACCAGCACGTCTTCGTTCATCAACAGATAAACCAGGGTCAGCGCTTTCGAGAACAGGACGACGATCAGCACCAGCCACAGGGTGCGGGAGAAGAAACTCTGGGGGAACCAAACGGGGGTTTTCATGGATAACCGCTACACACTTGCAGGAGCGAGCGATGCTCGCATATTGCGGATCGCGAGTCTGCGGACAACTTCGTCCGCAAGACCCGCTCCTACAAATCGCCGATCACTTGGTGGCGGCGCCATCCGGAACGAACACGTAACCCACACCCCAAACGGTCTGGATGTAACGCGGTTTGGATGGATCAGGTTCGATCATCCGGCGCAGACGGGAGATCTGCACGTCGATGGAACGCTCCAGGGCATCCCACTCGCGGCCACGGGCCAGGTTCATCAGCTTGTCGCGGGTCAGCGGCTGACGGGCGTTCATGACCAGGGCCTTGAGCACCGCGAACTCACCGGTGGTGAGCATGTGCACTTCATCGCCGCGCTTCAGTTCGCGGGTGGCCAGGGACAGTTCGTAGTCACCGAAGGTCACACTTTCGTCTTCGCTGCCCGGTGCACCCGGCACTGGCGCAGCCTGACGACGCAGGACCGCTTTGACCCGGGCCATTAGCTCGTCCGGGTTGAACGGCTTGGCCAGGTAATCGTCGGCGCCCAGTTCCAGGCCCTTGATGCGGCTCAGCTCGTCGCCCTTGGCGGTGAGCATGATGATCGGAATCTGATTGTTCGCGCCGCGCAGGCGGCGGCAGGCGGTCAAACCGTCTTCACCGGGCAGCATCAGGTCGAGGACGACCAGGTTGAACACTTCACGCGCCAGCAGGCGGTCCATCTGTTCCGTGTTCGGTACGGCGCGGGCACGGTAGCCCTTGCTGACGAAAAAGCGTTCCAGCAGGCTGCTCAGCCCTGGATCGTCATCAACAATAAGAATTTTTTCGCCTTCAGCAATGTTTGCAGTGCTGCTCATTAGATGCTCCTTTTAGCTCGGCGCGCATTATGGCGTAGCTGCCGTTATACGCACCGTGTGCATTGTTAGCAGATTTTTCCTTCACCGCCAGAAAACCGGCCTTTTTGCCTACAGAGCGCAATGCCCCCGAATGACAGAACGCTGGTTATAATGCGCGGCGTTTTGTGTCAGGCAACGTCTGATCGTTACTGTAAACGGCCCTTTTTATTTTCATGGCACGCGCAGTAATTGTTCGATTTCACGGGTCAACGGGATGCCTGTTGACCCAGGTAGCGGCGCAGGCCAGGCCGCTCAACCAGTCTCGCCGAGCCTTTATCCCTGCGCCTGCGAGCCTGCTTTCACAATTTGTCAGGTGGTTTTATGGACAGCATCAACAGCCGCATCGCCGAGGAACTCGGTGTACGCCCACAACAGGTCGAAGCGGCCGTCGCGCTACTCGATGAAGGCTCTACCGTTCCCTTCATCGCCCGCTACCGGAAAGAAGTGACCGGCAGCCTCGATGACATCCAGTTGCGGCATCTGGAAGAGCGTCTGCGCTACCTGCGAGAACTCGACGAACGGCGCATCAGCATCCTCGCCAGCATCCAGGAGCAAGGCAAGCTGACCCCGCAACTCGAGCGCGACATCAAACTCGCCGACACCAAGACCCGCCTCGAAGACTTGTACCTGCCGTACAAGCAGAAGCGCCGCACCAAGGGCCAGATTGCCCTGGAAGCCGGCCTCGGCGACTTGGCCGACGGCCTGTTCAACGACCCGAGCCTGACCCCGGACGCCGAAGCCGCACGCTTTGTCGATGCCGAAAAAGGCGTGGCTGACGTGAAGGCTGCCCTCGAAGGCGCCAAATACATCCTGATGGAGCGCTTCGCCGAAGACGCCGGCCTGTTGGACAAGCTGCGCAGCTACCTCAAGCAGGAAGCCACCCTAAGTGCCCGCGTGATCGCCGGCAAGGAAGAGGAAGGCGCCAAGTTCCGCGACTATTTCGAACACGATGAACCGCTGAAAAGCATGCCGTCGCACCGCGCGCTGGCGATTTTCCGTGGCCGCAACGAAGGCATTCTCAGCACCGCGCTGAAAGTCGGCGACGAACTGCCGGGCACCATGCACCCCTGCGAAGGCATGATCGGCCAGCAATTCGGCATCCAGAACCAGAACCGTGCCGCCGACAAATGGCTGGGCGAAGTGGTGCGCTGGACCTGGAAGGTCAAGCTTTACACCCACCTGGAAACCGACCTGCTAGGCGAACTGCGCGATGGCGCGGAAACCGAAGCGATCAACGTGTTCGCGCACAACCTGCACGACTTGCTGCTGTCGGCCCCGGCCGGCCCGCGCGCCACGCTGGGTCTCGACCCGGGCCTTCGCACCGGTTGCAAGGTCGCCGTGGTCGATTCCACCGGCAAGCTGCTGGATCACGCCACGGTTTACCCGCACGTGCCGCACAACAAGTGGGACCAAACCATCGCGATCCTTGCCGCCCTGTGTGCCAAGCACGCGGTAGACCTGATCGCCATCGGCAACGGCACCGCCAGCCGCGAAACCGACAAACTGGCCGCAGAGCTGATCAAAAAATATCCAGCGATGAAGATGACCAAAGTCATGGTCTCCGAGGCCGGTGCATCGGTTTACTCGGCGTCGGAACTGGCTTCCAAGGAATTCCCGGATCTGGACGTGTCGATCCGTGGCGCGGTGTCCATCGCGCGTCGCCTGCAGGATCCACTGGCCGAACTGGTGAAGATCGATCCGAAATCCATCGGCGTCGGCCAGTACCAGCACGATGTGTCGCAGCTGAAACTGGCGCGTGGCCTGGACGCTGTGGTCGAGGACTGCGTAAACGCCGTGGGCGTGGACGTGAACACGGCTTCCGTGGCGCTGCTGGCGCGTATCTCCGGCCTCAACGCGACTCTGGCGCAGAACATCGTTAGCCACCGCGACGAGCACGGTGCGTTCAAAACCCGTGCCGCGCTGAAGAAAGTCGCGCGTCTGGGCGAAAAAACCTTCGAACAAGCCGCCGGTTTCCTACGCGTCATGAATGGCGACAACCCGCTGGATTCGTCGGCAGTTCACCCGGAAGCCTATCCGCTGGTGCAGCGCATTGCCGCTGAAACCGACCGCGATATCCGTTCGCTGATCGGCGACGCGAGCTTCCTCAAGCGCCTCGATCCGAAGAAGTACACCGACGAGACGTTCGGTCTGCCAACGGTCACCGACATCCTGCAAGAGCTGGAAAAGCCCGGTCGCGATCCGCGTCCCGAGTTCAAGACCGCCGAGTTCCAGGAAGGCGTCGAAGACCTCAAGGACCTGCAACTGGGTATGATCCTGGAAGGCGTGGTGACCAACGTGACCAACTTCGGCGCATTCGTCGATATCGGCGTGCATCAGGATGGTTTGGTGCACATCTCTGCGCTTTCGGAGAAGTTCATCAAGGATCCGCGCGAAGCGGTGAAGGCTGGTGATGTGGTGAAAGTGAAGGTCATGGAAGTCGACATCCCGCGCAAACGCGTGGGCCTGTCGATGCGCATGAGCGACACCCCGGGCGAGAAAATCGACGGTGCCCGTGGTGCGCGTCCGGGTTCGGCCCCGCGCCAGTCCCAGAACAACGCACCGCGCAAGGAAACCACGGCAGCGGCCCCGGCCAACAACGCCATGGCTTCGCTGTTCGCCAACGCCAAGCAGTTGAAGAAACGCTGATGGAAATCCCTGCCGGCCTGACCGAAAGCGCTTTTTTCAAGCTGCTGGGGTGCCGCTTGCACAGCCTGGAAACCGGGGTGGCGCAAGTCGCCCTGGGCCTTGAGCCAGAGCTGCGCAATCGCGGCGGCAAGCTGCACGGCGGGGCGTTGTTCAGCCTGGTGGACATCGCCATGGGGCTGGCTTGTTCCAGCACCCACGGCTTTGACCAGCAGAGCGCGACCATCGAGTGCAAGATCAACTACATTCGCGCGGTTTCCGACGGCGAAGTCATGTGCACGGCGCGGGTCATCCACCCGGGCCGGCGTACGCTGGTGGTCGAGGCCGACGTGATGCAGGGCGACAAACTGGTCGCAAAAGCACAAGGCACGTTCGCTGTCCTGTAGCTAGATGTCATCGATTTGAGTTAATTTCGGCGCTGTGACCGCAGCGCCGAAATTTCCTGTGGGAGCGGGCTTGCTCGCGAAGGCGATGTATCAGGCAATTTATTTGTTGACTGACACTCCCTCTCCGCGGGCAAGCCCGCTCCAACATCGATTGCGGCTCGTTCCAAAACCAGGCGAAAACGCCAGTTTTAACTTCACCCTTGTAGACCGTCTTGCCCACCCCCATATTGGGGCGACTGACGCGTGAAGGAATCCAACTTGAGCGAACTTCTCAACCGCCGCCTGGCTCTGCTCGGCGAGCGCGCTAACCTCTCTCTGCTCGAACAGTGCCTTCACGGCATCGAACGTGAATGCCTGCGCGTGACCGGCGAAGGTCGCCTGGCGCAAACGCCGCACCCGGAAGAATTGGGTTCCGCGCTGACCAACGAACAGATCACCACCGATTATTCCGAATCGCTGCTGGAGTTCATCACGCCTGCCCTGCCCGACCCGGCGGATACCCTGGCGAGCCTCGACAGCATTCACCGCTTTGCCTACAGCAAGCTCGGTAGCGAGTTTCTGTGGAGTCCATCGATGCCGTGCCCGTTGCCGGCCGAGGAAGACATCCCGATTGCCTATTACGGCACGTCCAACATCGGTCAGCTCAAGTACGTCTACCGCAAGGGCCTGGCCCTGCGTTATGGCAAGACCATGCAGTGCATCGCCGGGATTCACTACAACTTTTCCCTGCCTGAAAAGCTCTGGCCGCTGCTCAAAGAGGCTGAAGGCTTTGTCGGCACCGACCGCGACTATCAGTCGTCGGCCTACATTGCGCTGATCCGCAATTTCCGTCGCTACAGCTGGCTGCTGATGTACCTGTTCGGTGCCTCCCCAGCCCTGGACGCCGGTTTCCTGCGCGGTCGTTCGCACCAGTTGGAACAACTGGACCCGGACACCTTGTACCTGCCGTACGCCACCAGCCTGCGCATGAGCGACCTCGGTTACCAGAGCAACGCCCAGGCCGGCCTGACGCCGTGCTACAACGATCTGGCGAGCTACACCGACAGCCTGCGCAAAGCCGTGGCCACGCCTTACGCGCCGTACGTGGAAGTCGGCACGCACAAGGACGGTGAGTGGGTTCAGCTCAACACCAACATCCTGCAGATCGAAAACGAGTACTACTCCAACATCCGCCCGAAACGCGTGACCTACACCGGCGAACGGCCGATCCAGGCGTTGGTGGCCCGTGGCATTCAGTACGTCGAAGTGCGTTGCCTGGACATCAACCCGTTCCTGCCGATGGGCATCGATCTGACGGAATCGCGGTTCCTCGACGCGTTCCTGCTGTACTGCGCGCTCAACGACAGCCCGCTGCTGGCCAACACCACCTGCAATAACGCCACCTTGAACTTCCTCAGCGTGGTCAAGGAAGGTCGTCGCCCGGGCTTGCAATTGCAGCGTGACGGTCAGCCGGTGGACATGAAGGAATGGGCCACCGAACTGCTGGAGAACATCGCCCCGCTCGCCGCACTGCTCGATCAAAGCCACGGCGGCGATGCGCATAGCAAGGCGCTGGACGTGCAGCTGGAGAAGGTCAAGGATTCGTCCCGGACCCCATCGGCCCAAGTGCTGGCGGCGATGGCCGAGCATAAGGAAAGCTTTGCCCAGTTCTCCCTGCGTCAGAGCCGGGTGCATGCCGAGTACTTCCGCAGTGAGCCGCTGAGTGCTGAAGACCAGGCGAAGTTTGAAGAGCGCGCGCGTTCGTCCCTCGCTGAACAAGCGGAGCTGGAGCAGAACGAAGTCGGCGATTTCGATGTGTTTGTCGGGTCGTATCAGGCGAGTATTCTGGCGATCAGTAATTAACCTGCAAAGCAGGTTCCCTGTGGGAGAGGGCTTGCTCGCGAAGGCGGTGCGCCAGTCAACATTAATGTCGGCTGACACTCCCTCTTCGCGAGCAAGCCCGCTCCCACATTAAATTGCGATCAACTACTCTCCCTTAGAATTTTCCGCTCATAAGCTCATTCGAAAAAGTTATTTATTTTCGGATTCTTATATCCTTTAGTCTCCTTTTCACGCCGATCCTCGGTCGCCTGACAAGGAGCTTCTCCAATGAAACTGAATTTCCCACTTCGCCTCCTGGCGGCCGCGTCTTTGGCTGCGGCGAGTTTCTTTGCCCAGGCGGCTGACGTCACCGTCGCCTACCAGACCACCGTGGACCCGGCCAAAGTCGCCCAGGCCGACGGTGCTTACGAAAAAGCCACCAACGCCAAGATCGACTGGCGCAAATTCGACAACGGTGCCGACATCATCGCCGCCATCGCTTCCGGCGACGTGCAGATCGGCTACCTCGGTTCCAGCCCGTTGACCGCTGCGATCACCCGCAAAGTCCCGGTTGAAACTTTCCTCATCGCCACCCAGATTGGCGCCGCTGAAGCGCTGGTTGCCCGCGACGGTTCCGGGATCAAGACCCCACAAGACCTGATCGGCAAGAAAATCGCCGTGCCATTCGTTTCCACCGGCCACTACAGCCTGTTGGCCGCGCTGAAGCACTGGAACATCGATCCGTCGAAAGTCACCATCCTCAACCTCGCGCCGCCAGCCATCGTCGCTGCGTGGAAACGCGGTGATATCGACGCCACGTACGTATGGGACCCAGCCCTCGGTGTGGCCAAGGAAAACGGCAAGGTACTGATCACCTCCGGCGAACTGGCCAAGTTCGGCGCACCGACTTTCGATGCCTGGATCGTGCGTAAAGACTTCGCCGAGAAGCACCCGGAAATCGTCACCGCATTCGCCAAAGTGACCCTCGACGCCTACGCCGAGTACCGCAAGGACCCGAAAACCTGGCTCGCCAACCAAAGCAACGTCGACAAACTGGTGAAGCTCTCCGGCGCCAAGGCTTCTGACATTCCATTGCTGCTGCAAGGCAACGTCTACCCGCTGGCGGCTGATCAAGTGATCACCCTCGGCGTGCCGACCACCAAGGCCATCACCGACACCGCCGTGTTCCTGAAAGAACAAGGCAAGGTCGAGGCCGTGCTGCCGGACTACGCCCCGTATGTCAGCGCCAAATACATCACCAACTGATCGGAGTTAACCGCGATGGCTTTGCTACAGCTGGAGCGCATCAGCGCACAGTACCCCGGCAGTCCGGAACCGGTACTGACGGATATTTCCTTGAGCCTGGGGCCCCAGCAATTGCTGGTGGCCCTCGGCCCGTCCGGCAGTGGCAAGACTTCGCTGTTGAACCTGATTGCAGGTTTCGTCGAGCCCAGCGCCGGGCGCATCACCCTTGACGGCGTGCCGGTCAAAGGCCCGAGCGCCGAGCGCGGCGTGGTGTTCCAGGACGACGCCCTGCTGCCCTGGCAGGACGTGCTGGCCAACGTCGGTTTCGGCCTGGAACTGGCCGGCATTGCCAAAGACAAACGGGAAATCCGCGCGAGGGAAATGCTCGCGCTGGTGGACCTTTCCGGTTTCGAAAATCGCCGCATCTGGCAGCTCTCGGGCGGCCAGAAGCAACGCGTCGGCCTCGCCCGTGCGCTCGCCGCCGACCCGCGCGTATTGCTGATGGACGAACCCTTCGGCGCCCTCGACGCCTTTACCCGCGAACAGATGCAGGAGCTGCTGCTGCAAGTCTGGCAGCGCACCGCCAAACCGGTATTCCTGATTACCCACGACATCGAAGAAGCGGTGTTCCTCGCCACTGACCTGATTCTGCTAGCGCCGAACCCCGGGCAAATCGTCGAGCGCCTGAGCCTGGATTTCGGTCAGCGTTACGCCGCCGGCGAGTCGGCGCGGGCGATCAAATCCGACCCGCGCTTTATCGAAACACGCGAACACGTACTCTCCAAAGTGTTCTCCCAACGCAGCGCCGCCACGCGGCAGGAGCGCGCATGAGCAGCTATGAAATTCCGGCCGTGACGGTGAAACCCGGTTCGACGGTGATTCCGGTGCGTCGCAGTTTCAGTACGCGTTGGATCAGTGTGCTGACGCTGTTCGCCTTGGTGTTCATCTGGTGGGCCGTCACCGCCACGGGGATGATCGAACCGCTGTTCCTGCCTCCACCGTCCGCCGTGCTGCAAAAAGGCTGGCTGCTGGCGACCACGGGCTACATGGATTCAACCTTGTGGCAGCACTTGGGCGCGAGCTTGAGCCGTATCGGCCTGGGCCTCGGCTTCGCGGTGCTGACCGCCGTGCCGGTCGGGATTGCCATCGGCCATAACCGCATCGCGCGCGGGATTCTCGATCCGCTGATCGAGTTCTACCGTCCGATTCCACCGTTGGCGTATCTGCCGCTGATCGTGATCTGGTGCGGCATCGGTGAGCTGTCGAAAGTCTTGCTGATCTACCTGGCGATCTTCGCCCCGATTGCCATCGCCACCGCGACGGGCGTGCGCACGGTCGATCCGGCCAAGTTACGCGCCGCGCAGTCCTTGGGCGCGACTCGGGCGCAGTTGATTCGGCATGTGATTCTGCCGAGTGCGCTGCCGGATATTTTGACCGGCGTGCGCATTGGTCTGGGCGTGGGTTGGTCGACGCTGGTTGCCGCCGAGTTGATCGCCGCCACCAGCGGGCTGGGCTTTATGGTGCAGTCGGCGGCCCAGTTCCTGGTCACCGATGTGGTGGTGCTGGGGATTCTGGTGATCGCGCTGATCGCCTTCGCCATGGAAATGGGCCTGCGCGCACTGCAACGCAAACTGGTGCCGTGGCACGGCCAGGCGCACTGAAGATTTGTCATTGACCATGCCAACAGCTTGGCACCCAAGATTGAAGAGAACCACCATGAGCAACTTGACCATCGTCCCCCTGAGTTCGGCCCTCGGCGCGCAAATCAGCGGCATCGACATCAGCCAGCCGCTGGACCAGGAACAGCGCGACGCCATCGAACAGGCGCTGCTCAAGCACCAAGTGCTGTTCTTCCGCGACCAGCCAATCACGCCGCAGCAGCAAGCGCGTTTCGCTGCGAATTTCGGCGATCTGCACATCCATCCGATCTACCCGAATGTGCCGGAACAACCGGAAGTGCTGATCCTCGACACCGCCGTCACCGACGTACGCGATAACGCGATCTGGCACACCGACGTCACCTTCCTGCCAACCCCGGCCTTGGGCGCGGTACTCAGCGCCAAGTTACTGCCGGAGTTCGGCGGCGACACCTTGTGGGCCAGCGGGATTGCGGCGTATGAGGCGCTGTCGGCGCCGATGAAGACCTTGCTTGAAGGGCTGACCGCGACTCACGATTTCACTCGCTCATTTCCGCTGGAACGCTATGGCAATACGCCTGAGGCGCTGGCGCAGTGGGAAGAAGCCCGGCGCAAGAATCCGCCGTTGTCGCATCCGGTAATCCGCACGCACCCGGTGAGCGGGCGCCGTTCGTTGTTCGTCAATGAAGGGTTCACGTCGAAGATCAATGAATTGTCGGAGACGGAAAGCGAGGCGATTCTGAAGCTGCTGTTCGCCCACGCGACCCGGCCGGAATTCACCATTCGCTGGCGCTGGCAGAAGGACGACGTGGCGTTCTGGGATAACCGCGTGACCCAGCATTACGCGGTGGACGACTACCGCCCGGCGCGGCGCGTGATGCAGCGGGCTACCGTGTTGGGGGATGTACCGTTTTTCAAGTGAACCCTGATTGAATCGTTGATTGATCTGGCCCCTTCGCGAGCAAGCCCGCTCCCACAGTTGGAATGCGTTCCAATGTGGGAGCGGGCTTGCTCGCGAAGGCGATATTACTGGCGCCGAAAGATCCGGCGCCGAACACTTACTCAGCCGTCGAAGGCTTCTCCCAAAGATTGATCCCGCCTTCCTGGGCAAACCGATCGATCTCCGCCAACTCTTCCGCGCTAAAGCTCAGATTCTTCAACGCCCCGACGTTCTCGATGATCTGCTCTGGCCGGCTCGCGCCGATCAGTGCTGAAGTCACGCGTGGGTCGCGCAGGGTCCAGGCCAACGCCAATTGCGCCAGGCTCTGGCCGCGACGCTTGGCGATTTCGTTGAGCCCGCGCACATGGGCAATGTTGGCTTCGGACAAGTGCGATTCCTGCAACGAACCACCACCCGGACGGTTGACCCGCGCATCCTTCGGAATGCCGTTGAGGTATTTGTCGGTCAACAAGCCCTGCGCCAACGGTGTGAAGGCAATCACCCCAGCACCGAGTTCGTCGGTGACGTCCAGCAGATCTTTTTCCACCCAGCGGTTGAGCAGGTTGTAGGCCGGCTGGTGAATCAGCAGCGGTACTTTCCACTCTTGCAACAGCGCGGCGATTTCGCGGGTTTTCACCCCGGAATACGACGAGATACCGATGTACAGCGCCTTGCCTTGCTGCACCGCAGTGGCCAATGCGCTGGCGGTTTCTTCCAGCGGGGTGTCCGGGTCGAAGCGGTGGGAATAAAAGATGTCCACGTAATCGAGGCCCAGGCGTTGCAGGCTCTGGTCGAGGCTGGCCAGCACGTATTTGCGCGAGCCGCCGCCCTGGCCATAAGGGCCTGGCCACATGTCCCAACCAGCCTTGCTGGAGATGATCAGCTCGTCGCGGTACTGCTTGAAGTCTTCACGCAGCAGGCGACCGAAGTTGATCTCGGCGCTGCCGTACGGCGGGCCGTAGTTGTTGGCCAGGTCGAAGTGGTTGATGCCCAGGTCGAACGCAGTACGCAACAGCGAGCGCTGGGTGTCGATCGGCGTGCTGTCGCCGAAGTTGTGCCACAGCCCCAGGGACAGTGCTGGCAGCACCAGCCCGCTGCGGCCTACGCGGCGGTAAGGGATGGAGTCATAGCGGTTTTCGGCAGCGGTGTAAGTCATCGAATCCTCTCTTGTCTGTCTTGAAATGGTGTCGACTTCTTCGCGAGCAGGCTCGCTCCCACATTTGGAAAGCATTCTCCTGTGGGAGCGAGCCTGCTCGCGAACGGTGTTACACAAATCGATTGCCTGGCCTGGCGAGCCCAAGGTTCTGGCGCAAGGTCCGGCCTTCGTACTCTGTTCTGAACAAGCCTCGGCGTTGCAGTTCCGGAACCACGCCGCTGGCAAAGTCTTGCAACCCGCCCGGCAGGTGCGGCACCAGCACATTGAAACCATCCGCCGCGCCCTGTTCGAACCATTCCTGCAAGCGGTCGGCAATTTGTACCGACGTGCCCACCAGGCTGTAATGCCCGCGACCGCCGGCAATCTTGCGGCCCAGTTCGGCAAGGCTGAGGTTTTCCCGGCCTGCCAGCTCGGTCAGCAGTTTCTGTCGGCTTTGCTGACCGCTTTCGGTCAACGGCAACTCCGGCAGCGGTCCTTCCAACGGGTACTTCGACAAGTCGAAGTTGCCCAGCATACGCCCAAGTAATGCGACGCCAACCTCAGGTTCGACTAATTGCTGAAACGTTTCATATTTCTCCCGGGCTTCGCTTTCGGTCTGCCCGACGACCACAAAAACACCGGGCATGATTTTCAGCGAGTCGGCACTGCGACCGTAGCGACTCAAGCGTCCCTTGAGGTCGGCATAAAACGCCTGGGCATTGGCCAGGGACGTCTGCGCGGTGAACACCACCTCAGCGGTTTGCGCTGCCAATTCACGACCGAGTTCGGAAGAACCCGCCTGCACAATCACCGGTTGACCCTGGGGTGAGCGCGCCACATTCAGCGGACCTTTAACGCGGAAGTGTTCCCCGACATGATCCAGCACGTGTACTTTTTCCGGGCGGTAGTACGTACCGCTGGCTTTGTCGCGTACAAAGGCGTCGTCTGCCCAACTGTCCCACAATCCGGTGACCACCTGATGAAACTCCCGAGCCCGGCTGTAGCGGTCGGCGTGGCCGATATGCTCGTCGCGACCGAAATTCTGCGCTTCGGCGGCATTGTCGGAAGTCACCAGATTCCACCCTGAGCGCCCCCCGGAAAGATGGTCCAGGGAAGCGAACTTTCGTGCTACGTGGTACGGCTCGTTATAGCTGGTTGTGGCCGTGGCAATCAGCCCGATACGCTCGGTCACAGCGCTCAATGCAGCGAGCAAAGTCAGGGGTTCAAAGTGGTCTGAGCGCGCCATGCGGCTGGCAATCGCTCCGGTTGGAGCCGCCAGGCTGTCGGCGATGAACAACGCGTCAAACTTCGCCGCTTCGGCAATCTGCGCCAGGTGCTTGTAGTGGGCGAAGTCGAGTCCGGCGTCGGCTGGCACGTCGGGGTGGCGCCAGGCAGCGACGTGATGCCCGGTGGCCATGAGGAACGCGCCGAGCTTGAGCTGTCGGGTCATGGTCAGAAGTCCTTGCGCAGTTGCACGCCGAAGTAGCGCTCGTCGTCCCGTGGCACGGCGCGGTAGATGTAGTTGCCGCCGCTGGCCAGCAGCGGGGAGTAGGACTTGTCGGCGAGGTTCTTGCCCAGCAGCGCCACGCGCCAGCCGTTGCTGTAATCCGCCAGGGCCACGCTCGCATTCCACAAACCGTAAGCGCCCTGCTTGGTGTCAGCGTTCTGGCTGATGTCGTACTGCACTTCGCTCTGCCAGCTGTAGTCGGTGCCGAGTTCGATATCCAGGCCGTTATCCAGCGGGATCGTGTAGTCGGCACGCACGTAGCTTTTCCAGTCAGGACTGAAGGGCAACGGCTTGCCGTTGACGTTGCACGACGCCGCCGCGCCGGCCGGGCAGGCGAACTCGTCGATACGCGCGCGGGTGTAAGCCAGGGCGCCGGAGAACTTCAGTTGCTGGGTCGCCTGCAAGGCGTAATCAAGCTCTACGCCTTCGGTGCTGACGCTGCCGGCGTTGATCAAACGCGTCACCACTTGCCCGGCGACGGTGTCGAAGAAGTTCGCTTGATAGTTGTCGTAATCGCTGTGGAATACCGCCAGGTTGGTGGTCAGGCGATTGTTCCACGAGGTGGCTTTGATCCCCGCCTCCCAGGTGTTGGACGTCTCCGGTTTCAGCGCCTCGGTGTCCCGTGGCTGCATGTTGAAGAACACGTTGTAGGCCGGGCCTTTGTAGCCGCGCGAATAGGTCAAATACGTGGTGACCGCATCGCTCAAGTCGTACTGCACGCCGAGTCGCCCGGACCAGCCGTCCTCGTCCACCGAACCGGAGCTGCTGGTGCCCGGCTGAATGCCGCTGACGGTGGTGGCCGAGGTGGAGACCCGGCGGTGATCGTATTCCAGATCGTCATGGGTCCAGCGCAGGCCGGCGATACCACGGAAGTTCGAGGTGAAGTTGAGGGTGCTTTCGCCGAACACCGCGTAGCTGTCGCTGGTGGTGCTGTAATCGGCGACGCCACGGTTGATGGCGGTCGGGGTGGTCAAGGTGCGCTGGTACGTTTCCTCATCCTTGCCGTGCATGTAGAACAGGCCGCCGACGTACTCCATGAATTCGCCTTTCGGTGAAGCCAGCCGCAGTTCCTGGGAGTACTGATCAAACGCCAGATCGCCCTTGTCAGCCGTGCCAGGGAACGCCGCGGTCACGGTGCCGAGGCGATCGCCGTCCTGATACTGCGTGTTGTCCCAACCGCGCCACGCGGTGATCGAGGTCAGGGTGTAATCGCCGAGGTTCCAGTCGAGCTGGCCGGACAGGCCCTTGTTGATGTCATCGACGTGGGTGCGGGTGTCGGTGTTGATATCGCGGTTATCGCTGGACGCTCGCACCGGGTTCAAGGCATTGGCGAACGCCGGGGTCAGGGATTTGCTGACCACGCCATTGGGCGCGTCGTCGTGGGACTGCATGTAATCGGCAATCAGGGTGAACTTGAGGTCGTCATTCGGGGTGAACTCCAGTTTGCCGCGCACGCCTTTGTGGTTGTAGCCGTTGACCTCCTGGCCGTTGTGCTCATTGTCGACGTTACCGTCGTAGCTGCCGAACAGCGTGGTGATCGAACCCTTCAGCGTGTCCGGAATCAGGCTGCCGCCAATGCCGAATCGGGTGCGACTTTCGTTGCCGCTGTAGTACGACTGATCGATGAAGCCATGGGTCTCGGCGGTCGGCGCTTTGCTGGTGATGTTGAGCACACCGGCCGAGGCGTTCTTGCCGAACAGCGTGCCTTGAGGGCCGCGCAGGACTTCGATGCGCTCCAGGTCCAGCAGGTCAAGGGTCGCCTGCCCCGGACGGGCGTAGACCACGCCGTCGATCACCGTGGCCACGGTCGGCTCGACGCCTGGTGACGTGGAAATCGTCCCCACTCCGCGAACGAACAGCGAGGTGTCCTTGTTCGAAGCACCGGTCCGGAAATTCAGCGACGGCACCTGCTGCACGATGCTGGCCACGCCGTTGCGGTTGTCACGCTCAAGCTGCTCGCCATCCAGTACGGACACCGCCACCGGGACTTTCTGCAACGACTCTTCGCGGCGAGTAGCGGTCACCGTGACGGACTTAAGTGTGGGTTCCTGGTCTGCGCTGTCGGCGGCGAAAGCGCCGGGCACAGGCAACGCGTTCAACCCGGCGAGCAGCCAGCCCAGATGCGGCCGGCGTGGTGTGGCGGCGCGAATCGATCGCGCCAGTTTTTGTGTTTCCCCAGGAATGCTTTGCATGGTCTGCCCGCTCGAAAATTGCCCTGAACCGCTGCCCTTCTGCGAAGACAGCGCCTGTGAATGTGTCTTGGGCATTCGCTCGAGCGAGTAGCAGACAGAACGCTTTGTTAGCGCTAACATCGCCAGTATCAGCAAGCCGGACATAGACCGTCCAATACTGAAAAATTACTTTTATATGCGTTTTGGTTTTGAAGAGGGATCACCCGTTGAGTGAAGAAAAACCCCGCAAACGCCGTGGCGCCGGCCGAGTAACGCTCAATACCGTGGCGCGACAGGCCGGGGTTTCAGCGATCACCGTGTCGCGCTATTTCAATCAACCGGAACAGGTTTCGCCGGAGCGGCGCGAACGCATTGCGGCGGTGGTGGCCGAGTTGGGTTACGTGCCGAATCTGGTGGCCGGTGGGCTGGCGTCGGCGCGCGGCAAGATTGTCGGCATGGTGATCCCGAACATCTCCGGGCCGATCTTCGCCAACACGATTCAAGGTTTCAGCGACACCCTCAGCCGCCACGGTTACCAACTGTTGTTGGCCTCGAGTTACTTCAGCGCCGAGCAGGAAGAAAGCGCCGTGCGGGCGTTTCTCGGCTGGTCGCCGGCGGCGTTGGTGCTGACCAGTCACTTTCACAGCGCCGGCACCGAAAAGATGATTGCCGAAGCGGATATCCCGGTGATCGAAACCTGGGATTACCAACCCGAACGCGAGCCGCTGCAAATCGGTTTTTCGCATTTTGAAGTGGGCGTGACAGCCGCACGGTACCTGCATGGCAAAGGCTATCGGCGGATAGCGTTTGTGCAGAACAGCGCACCGGGAGACCTCAGTGCGCTGGAGCGACGGGATGGTTACGCGGCGACCGTTCGCGAGCTGGGGCTGGAACCGTGGGTGTTCGCCCCGGATGCGGATCGCGCGCCGTTCGAGGCCGGCAAACAGGCGATGGAAACCCTCATGAACGCCTCCCCTAGCCCCGACGCCATCATCTTCGCCAACGACAACCTCGCCGCCGGCGGCTTGCTGGCCGGGCAGCGGGCGGGGCTGAAAATCCCCGAAGACTGCGCGGTCCTCGGCTTTGGCGATTACCCATTCGCCGAAATGCTGCTGCCAAGCCTGAGCACCATCAAGCCACCGGCACTGGAGATCGGCGTACTCGCGGCGACGCGAGTGCTGGAGAGCCTGGGAGTGTTGCCGGTGGAGGATGAGGTGCGGCGGTTGAACCTGCTGGAGTGCCATGTGATCGAGCGCGAAAGCGCCTGACGGAATTGCAAAATACCTGTGGGAGCGGGCTTGCTCGCGAAAGCGGTCTGACATTCAACACTGAAGTCGCCTGACACACCGCTTTCGCGAGCAAGCCCGCTCCCACAGGTTTATTTGCCTGACTCGATAGTCGTGGCTACCGAGCCCCGGCAAACACTTCCCCCAACCAATCCACAAACACCCGTACCCGTGGCGACATGTGGCGGTTATGCGGGTACAGCACTGAAACCGGCATCGGTGGCGGTGGTGTGGTGGTGAGGATTTCCTGCACCAGCCCCTGGGCTATCTGCGTTTCCATCCGGTAGTGCGGGCACTGGATGATGCCGAGCCCGGCAATTGCCGAGGCGGCGTAGATCTCGGCGCCGAACACCGACAGCGCGCCATCGATGGTCACTTCCTGCAGTTCGCCATCGACCATGAATTCAAATGGAAACTGCTTGGCGGTGGTGCGCGACACGTAGTTCACCGCGCGGTGATTTTTCAGGTCTTCGAGGCTTTTCGGTTCGCCGTATTTGCGCAGGTACGCGGGGCTGGCGCAGGTGATCTGGCGCAGGTTGGCCACGCGTTTGCCGATCAATGCCGAGTCGCTCAGGGTGCCGGCGCGCAGGACGCAATCGACACCTTCAGCGATCAGGTCGACAAAGCGGTCGGCTTCGCTGATCGACAATTCGATATCCGGATAACGCGCCATGAATTGCGGCAGCGCCGGGATCACAAAGTGTTTGGCCAGCGTGCCATGCAAATCCACGCGCAACCGCCCTTTCGGTGCCACACCGCGAAACGCCAGCTCGGCCTCTTCCAGCTCTGCCAACAACTGCATGCAACGCAAGTAGTACGCCTCGCCATCCAGGGTCGGGCGCACTTTACGTGTGCTGCGCTCCAGCAGTCGCGTGCCGAGCCAGGCTTCGAACTGGTTCAACGTATGGGTCAGCGTAGCCCGTGGCAGGTTCAGGTCATCGGCGGCCAGGGTGAAGCTGCTGCGCTCGTAAATCCGAACGAACACCTTCATCGCTTTGACTTGATCCATATGCGTCTCCGAGACTCGATTGTTGGCGATTATTGAACAGTCAAGGCAACTCTCGTGCATTTATCGCCCTGAGTAAACATGTGAAATTGGCTCCACCCCAAGCCAACAACTTCACAGGAACCACCGCCATGACCACTCAAACCTCGAAAGTAGCCATCGTCACCGGCGCCTCCCGCGGCATCGGCGCAGTGATCGCCAAACAACTGGCCAGCGAAGGTTTCGCCGTCGCCATCAACTACGCCAGCAGCGCCACCGAAGCCTCAAAACTGGTGGTCGAATTGCATCAGGCCGGCCACCAGGCCGTAGCGATCAAGGCCGACGTTTCCAGCGCCGACGACGTTCGCCGTTTGTTCGACGAAACCGAAGCGCAACTGGGCAAGGTCGATGTGCTGGTCAACAACGCCGGCATCCTCAAGGTGCTGCCACTGGCGCAGCACAGCGACGAACTGTTCGACCAGAACTTCAACATCCACACCCGCGGCACGTTCAACGCCCTGCGTGAAGCCGCCACTCGCCTGAACAGCGGCGGGCGGATCATCAACTTCTCCAGCAGCACCGTCGGCCTGAACCTGCCGGGCTACGCGGTGTACATCGCCAGCAAAGCGGCGGTGGAATCTCTGACCCAAGTGTTCGCCAAGGAAATGCGCGGTCGCAACATCACCGTCAACGCCGTCGCGCCGGGCCCGGTCGCTACCGACCTGTTCCTGCACGGCAAGAGCGAAGAACAGATCCAGGCCTTCGCCAAGATGGCGCCGCTGGAACGCCTGGCCCAGCCAGAAGATATCTCCCGCGTCGTGTCTTTCCTGGTCGGCCCTGAATCGGGCTGGGTCAACGGGCAAATCCTGCGGGTCAACGGTGGTCTGGTCTGAGCAGCCGAATCAAGGAGAACCTTATGACAAACGTCATTCTCATCACTGGCGCCGGTACCGGTATCGGCAAACTCGCTGCCGAATCCCTCGCCCGCGCCGGGCACATCGTTTACGCCAGCATGCGTGACGTAAACGGGCGCAACGCCTCACGAGCCGATGGTTTTCGCCAATGGGCCAAGGACCAGAACGTCGAGTTGCATCCACTGGAACTGGACGTGTTGTCCCAGGATTCAGCCGACGCTGCGGTCGCCACCATCGTCAAACAGCAAGGGCGTATCGACGTGGTGATTCAGAACGCCGGGCACCTGGTGATCGGCCCGACCGAAGCCTTCACCGCCGAAGAAATCATGAAGGTCTTCGACACCAATTTCTACGGTGCCCATCGAGTCAGCCGCGCGGTATTGCCGCAGATGCGCGCTCGGGCCTCGGGCTTGGTGTTGTGGATCAGCAGCTCTACGACCAAGGGCGGCTTCCCACCGTTCATGGGGCCTTATGCCGCCGCGAAAGCAGCGATGGATTCCCTGGCGGTGAGCATGTCCTACGAACTGACCCGCTTCGGCATCGAAACTTCGATCGTGGTACCCGGTGCATTCACCCGTGGCACCGATCATTTCCCCAGCTCCGGCAAACCGGCCGACGTCGCGCGCAACGCCGCCTATGCTCGATATGACGGGGTAATGGATAAAGTCGGTGAGCGATTGAGCGCATTGACCCCGGACGATGCCGATCCGCAAGCGGTGGCCGACGAAATCGTGCGGATTGTCGGCTTGCCTCAAGACTGCCGGCCGGCGCGCTCGGTGATCGATTTTGTCGGGGATGGAGCGGCTGAGGTGCTGGAAGTTTCGGAGCGAGTGCGGATCAGCTTTGCCAAGCGGATCGGGATTGATGATTTGCTTCACGTGAATCTGTAAGCGCCAGCCACCGATCATTTATCAGGAGAACACCATGCACACCACCATCATCATCTTCTTCGGCCTGGTTCTGCTGGCGCTGATGCTCTACATCGGCGAGCGAGTCGGCTTCAGCCGCCAGACGCTGACTTACAGCTTCGTCGTCCTGTGGCTGGCGTTGACGGTGATCAACGGCGCAGTCGGCGTGGTCACCGCCGGCCAATCCTTGAGTTCGGAACTGGTAGTCGGCACGGTGGTGTTCAGCGTGCCGGTGGCGGCGCTGGTTCTGTTCATGGTGCTGAGCAAAACCTAGACGCCACCGGCGCCCGATCAACGAACCAGATGCAGGAACTGCATGTGCCGTTCGTACTGGTCGAGGATGTCGTTGATGATCTGCTCCTTGGTGTAACCCACCAGATCGTAGTCCTGACTGCCCTCGCTCAAATGCACTTCGGCCCGGTAATAGCGACGGTTGTTGAGTTGCTTGGAACCCATGCCGCCACGAGCGAAGGACGGCGTGAAGTAGCCACGCATCTGCACCTGATAGATGAACGGATGCTGCTCGCCATGCCCGATTTCCAGGCTGACGCTGTCATTTGCCGGGTCCGGCTGAGCGACCACGTTCAACCCCTTCTCGACAAACACCGCCGTCACTTCTTCAATCGCCGGACGCACCGTGGTTTCGAGGAAACGATAGACCTCATCCCGCGACGGGAAATGCACCGCCTGACTCAAGCGCTGACGCCAGCCGCCCCGCTTGGAACCGGAGACCGGCGCCAGGGAATGCATCTGCGCAATCTGCTTCTGGGATTCCAGGTAGAACGCTTTGTGCAGCCCCCACATCATCAGCAGCAGGATCATCGAGAACGGCAACGAGGTCAGCACCACCGCTGATTTCAACGCATCGATGCTGCCGGAGAACAGCAGCGCACTGGTCACCAGCGCAGTCATCGCACCCCAGAACACCCGCAGCCATTTCGGCCCGTCTTCATCCGGGTTGCCGCCCTTCGCAGAGAGCGTCGACAACACCACAGTGCCTGAGTCGGCGGACGTGACGAAGAACACGAAGCTGATAAACACCGTCACCGCGATTACGGTTTTGCTCCACGGGTAGGTTTCCAACAACAGGTACAAGGTCATCGACGGGTTATCGATGGCCGACATACCGAGTGCCGTCATGCCGTGGTTGAGCACTTGGTCGATGGCGCTGTTGCCGAAGATCGACATCCACGCCAGGGTAAAACCGAGCGGAATCAGCAACACACCAAAGACGAATTCGCGGATGGTCCGGCCACGGGAAATCCGTGCGATAAACAGGCCCACGAAAGGCGACCATGCAATCCACCAGGCCCAGTAGAACACCGTCCAGCCGCCCAGCCAGTCGCTGGGTTTGTCGTAGGCGTAGAGATCGAAACTCTTCATCGGCAATGCGCCGAGGTAGTCACCGATGTTCTGGATCAAAGTGTTGAGCAGGTGTTGCGTCGGGCCGGCGAACAACACGAACAGCAGCAGCGCGCAGGCCAGCAGCATGTTGATGTCGGACATCACCCGCACGCCTTTATCGACGCCGGACACCGCGACAATGATCGCCGCGCCCATCATCAAGGTGATCAGGCCGACCTGAATCCAGTGGGTGTGGGCGATGCCGAACAGGTAGTCGAGCCCCGAGTTGAGGTGCAACACCCCGAAGCCCATGTCCGCACCGAGGCCGAACACCGTGGCGATGATGCCGAAGCCGTCCACCGCGTAACCGATCGGGCCGTTGATGCGTTTGCCAATCAGCGGGTACAGCGCCGAACGCAGGGCCAGCGGCAGGTTATGGCGATAGGCAAAGTAGGCCAGCGCCATGCCGACGAAAGCGAACACGCCCCAGCCATGCAGGCCCCAATGCAGAAACAGAATCTGCATCGCCTGCCGCGCCGCTTCCGGCGTACCGGCGGTGCCTTGGGGCGGTTGCGCCAGGTGCGTCAGCGGTTCGGACACGCAAAAGAAAAACAGCGTAATGCTGATTCCGGCGGCGAACAGCATACCGGCCCAGGACAGGTAGCTGAATTCGGGCTCGTCGTGGTCGGCACCGAGCTTGATCTTGCCGTAGCCAGACAACGCGGTGACCACCACGAAGACCAGATACAGGGTCATCGCGAGCATGTAATACCAGCCGACCGTGTTGGCCGCCCAGTTTTGCGCTTCCAGTAACCAGGCACCGGCCTGTTCGGGCATGGCCATGACGACAACGCCGAACAACAGAATGAAACCCGCCGCAAAGTAGAACACTGGCGGATTCATGCGGACCTGGCCGCTGGGAGAGGTGGACGGTGCACTCATGAACAGTGCACCTCAAGGGGGTGAAACAGGGCAATCAATAACGGACTCGGCAAGGGCAAGCCTCCTGTTGTGAGCGGGCAGCAAACCGGCGGTTTAACTTGAATGAGCGTTCAAGTTAAACATGAATAGCGTGCTAAGGACTAATCGCAGGGCTCGGCGGTCGCTTTCCTACGCTAGCTCAAGGAAGGGTATGACGCGGAGTTTGGAGGATTCGTTCAGTGGGAAAGGAGCTAATTGCCAGTATCGCGGTTCGGCTTGAAACCATTCGCGAGCAAGCCCGCTCCCACAGTGGATTCGCGCCGAACACAAAACCAATGTGGGAGCGGGCTTGCTCGCGAAGAGGCCAGATCAATCAATCGAGAATTCGAGGTTTACTTCTGCGTCCCATCATCATGCTGCAAATTCGCCTGGGTCAGGTTGCACCCCGCCGGCACGCTGCGGGTCAGCCACACATTGCCGCCAATGGTCGAACCCTTGCCGATGGTAATCCGCCCCAAAATCGTCGCCCCGGCATAAATCACCACATCGTCTTCGACAATCGGATGCCGTGGATGGCCCTTCTGCAATTGACCGTCCTCATCCGACGGGAAACGCTTGGCGCCCAGGGTCACCGCCTGATAAATCCGCACCCGCTCGCCAATGATCGCCGTCTCGCCGATCACCGCGCCCGTCCCGTGATCGATAAAGAAGCTGCGACCGATCTGCGCCCCCGGATGAATGTCGATGCCGGTGGCGGAGTGAGCGATTTCCGCGCTGATCCGCGCCAGCAACGGCAACCCGGCGCGGTACAAATGATGGGCGAGGCGATGGTGAATCACCGCCAGAATCCCCGGATAGCACAGCAATACTTCATCGACGCTGCGGGCCGCCGGGTCGCCGTGATAGGCCGCCAGCACGTCGGTGTCCAACAGACTGCGCAGCCCCGGCAGCGCGAGGGCAAAGTCCTGGATGATCTGGATCGTCTTGGCTTCGACTTCGGTGTCGGCCTGGTCGCTGTGGCGAGCCGCGTAACGCAACTCCAGCCGCGCCTGGGCCAGCAACGCATTCAGCGCGACATCGAGGGTGTGGCCGACGTAGAAGTCTTCACTCTCTTCACGCAAATCCACCGGCCCCAGGCGCATCGGGAACAACGCACCGCACAGGGCTTCGAGAATCTCTGCCATCGCCGCTCGGGACGGCAACTCGCGACCACCCTGCTCGCCGCTGGCGCGACCATTTTGTGCACGCCATTGATCACGCGCGGTGCGCAGTTGACTGACGATGGTCTGCAATTGCCAATGGCTGGAACGCTCGCTCACGGTAAAAACTCCTCACGGGCGGCCGGACTGTCTGGCCGCACTGACGGCGATTACTTTACGGCAAGGGCTCGAAGCCGAATTAAGAACCAATTGTGCTGTGTTCAATACATTCGGATATAAGCGATTGGCGGTTGCCCGTACAAATAGGCGTGCCTATAGTCCTGACATCTCTTCCCGCCAGTACGGACCCATGATCAAACAATCGCTTGCCCGCTTTAACCGCCTCGACCTGCTCGGCCATCCCACCGCCCTGGAAAAACTCGAACGACTGTCGACCTGGCTGGGCCGCGATGTGTACGTCAAGCGCGATGACCTGACGCCGTTGGCCATGGGCGGCAACAAGCTGCGCAAACTCGAATACCTGGCCGCCGATGCACTGGCCCAGGGCGCCGATACCTTGATCACCGCCGGCGCGCTGCAATCCAACCACGTGCGCCAGACCGCCGCCATCGCCGCCAAACTGGGCCTGGGTTGTGTGGCACTGCTGGAAAACCCGTTGGGCACCGACGACGCCAACTATGTCGGCAACGGCAATCGGCTGTTGCTGGACCTCTTCGAGGCCAAGGTCGAACTGGTGGAGAATCTCGACAACGCCGACGACCAATTGCAAGCCCTGGCCGATCGCCTGCGCAACAACGGCAAGACGC
Organism: Pseudomonas sp. NPDC096950; assembly: GCF_044762525.1. NCBI lineage: Bacteria > Pseudomonadati > Pseudomonadota > Gammaproteobacteria > Pseudomonadales > Pseudomonadaceae > Pseudomonas > Pseudomonas sp. NPDC096950. The sequence continues at coordinate 108,582 of NZ_JBIWEL010000018.1, forward strand.
CGTATGTGGTGCCGATTGGTGGCTCCAATGCGTTGGGCGCTTTGGGTTATGTGCGTGCGGGCCTGGAATTGGCCGAGCAGATCAAGGACACCGGCCTGAAGTTCGCCGCCGTAGTCCTGGCGTCGGGCAGTGCCGGGACCCACAGTGGTCTGGCGCTGGCCTTGAGCGAAGCACTCCCGGATTTGCCAGTGATTGGCGTGACGGTGTCCCGCAGCGAAGAAGATCAACGACCGAAAGTCCAGGGCCTGGCCGAACGCACGGCGGAACTGCTGGGCGTGAGCCTGCCGAAGAATTTCAAGGTTGAACTGTGGGACGAATACTTCGGCCCGCGCTATGGCGAGCCGAATGCCGGGACGTTGTCGGCGGTGAAACTGGTGGCGGGTCAGGAAGGTTTGCTGCTCGATCCGGTGTACACCGGCAAGGCCATGGCCGGGTTGCTGGATGGCATCGGTCGTGGGCGTTTTGATGATGGCCCGATCATCTTCCTGCACACCGGTGGGGCGCCGGCGTTGTTTGCCTATAAGGATTTTCTGTAAGCGATGATCGATCGTTCCCACGCTCTGCGTGGGAATGCAGCCCGTGACGCTCCGCGTCACTGGACGCGAAGCGTCCCTTGAGGCATTCCCACGCAGAGCATGGGAACGATCAGCGTAGGAACGTACATATACATAAAAAGAATAACAAACTGAATATTTAGTATTTTCCTATCTATTAACACCGTCATATAGTCGCGCCGCAGGCGAATTTGGCGCGAGACGCATAAGCTGCTTTAGGGCAGGATATCGCAATCGTTCAAATCCCGATTTTGCCAACATTCCTAATAGCGTCTTCCATAAGAAAACACAGGGGCTTGTCATGAATTTTTCCGCACTACGTCGAAACCTGCTGGTTGGTTCGCTGGGCCTGGCACTGAGCGCCGGCCTGTTGGGGCAAGCGGTTGCCGGTGAGCAGTTGCAAAAAATCAAGGACGCAGGCGTGATCAACGTCGGCCTGGAAGGCACTTACCCACCGTTCAGTTTCGTCGACGCCGACGGCAAACTGGCCGGCTTCGAAGTCGAGTTCTCCGAAGCCCTGGCCAAAGAGCTGGGCGTGAAGGTCAAACTGCAACCGACCAAATGGGATGGCATCCTCGCGGCGCTGGAATCCAAGCGTCTGGACGCGGTGATCAACCAGGTGACCATCTCCGAAGAGCGCAAGAAGAAGTATGACTTCTCCGAGCCGTACACCGTTTCCGGGATTCAGGCGCTGGTGCTGACCAAGAAGGCTGCGGAACTGAACATCAAGACCGCTGCTGACCTGGGTGGCAAGAAAGTCGGCGTAGGCCTGGGCACCAACTACGAGCAATGGGTGAAAGCCAACGTGCCGACCGCTGACGTGCGCACCTATGAAGATGATCCGAGCAAGTTCGCAGACCTGCGTAACGGCCGCACCGACGCCATTCTGATCGACCGCCTCGCCGCCCTCGAATACGCCAAGAAAGCCAAGGACACCTCCGCTGCCGGCGAAGCCTTCTCCCGCCAGGAAGCCGGTGTTGCCCTGCGCAAAGGCGAGCCTGAGCTGCTGGCTGCCGTGAACAAGGCCATCGACAAGCTGCGTGCCGACGGTACGCTGAAAAAGCTTTCGGAAAAATACTTCAGCGCTGACGTCACTCAATAATGGAAGAAGCTTTCCAACTTGCGCTGGATTCCGCGCCCTTCCTGCTGAAGGGCGCGTACTACACGGTCATCCTGAGCCTCGGCGGAATGTTCTTCGGCCTGGTGATGGGTTTCGGCTTGGCGTTGATGCGCTTGTCGCGCTTCAAACTGGTGAGTTGGCTGGCCCGCATCTACGTGTCGTTCTTTCGCGGCACGCCGTTGCTGGTGCAGTTGTTCGTGATCTATTACGGCTTGCCGCAATTGGGCATCGAACTCGATCCACTGCCGGCGGCCCTGATCGGCTTCTCGCTGAACATGGCGGCCTACGCCTGTGAAATCCTGCGTGCCGCGATCAGCTCCATCGAGCGTGGCCAGTGGGAAGCCGCCGCGAGCATCGGCATGACCCGCGCGCAGACCTTGCGCCGGGCCATCCTGCCGCAAGCGATGCGCACGGCCCTGCCGCCGCTGGGCAACAGCTTTATCTCGCTGGTCAAGGACACGGCGCTGGCCGCCACCATCCAGGTGCCGGAGTTGTTCCGCCAGGCGCAATTGATCACCGCCCGCACCTTCGAAATCTTCACCATGTATCTGGCCGCCGCCCTGATCTACTGGATTCTGGCCACGGTGCTCTCGCACCTGCAGAACAAGTTGGAAGAGCGGGTCAATCGGCACGACCAGGAGTCCTGACCCAATGATTGTCGTGGAAAAACTGACAAAGCAGTTCAAGGGTCAAGTGGTGCTCAACGGCATCGATCTGGAAGTGAAGGAAGGCGAGGTCGTGGCGATTATCGGGCCGAGCGGCTCGGGCAAGACCACGTTCCTGCGTTGCCTGAACTTCCTCGAGGAACCCACCAGCGGCCGGATCAAGGTCGGCGACATCGAAATCGATGGCAGTCGCCCGCTGAACCAGCAGCAAGGCCTGGTGCGACGTCTGCGCCAGCACGTGGGCTTCGTGTTCCAGAACTTCAACTTGTTCCCGCATCGCACGGCGTTGGAAAACGTCATCGAAGGCCCGATCATCGTGAAGAAGATCCCGCATGCCGATGCCGTGGCCCTGGGTAAAAAACTGTTGGCCAGGGTTGGCCTGGCAGGCAAGGAAGACGCTTACCCGCGACGCCTTTCCGGTGGCCAGCAACAGCGTGTGGCGATCGCCCGGGCGCTGGCGATGGAGCCGGAAGTGATTCTGTTCGATGAACCCACCTCGGCACTCGACCCGGAATTGGTCGGTGAAGTGCTGGCGACCATCCGCAGCCTGGCTGAAGAGAATCGCACCATGGTCATCGTCACCCACGAAATGGGTTTTGCCCGGGACGTGGCGAACCGCGTGGTGTTTTTCGATAAAGGTGTGATCGTCGAGCAGGGCGAATCCAAGGCGTTGTTTGCCAACCCGAAAGAAGAACGGACGAAGCAGTTCTTGAGCAAGTTTCTGAATAACGCGCACAACTGAAACACTGATTTAAACTTGTTAACTTCCATGGAAGGAAGTGACATTTACCCGCCGACTCAATCACTTCACTACTCCCTCCACTTATACAAGTTCGCCTCTCAAAATGCGGTACATATGTATGTCCTGCAACAGAATCGGCCGACCTAAAATCAGTCATGACCCGGACAGCAGCCCCTCAAAGCATTGCCGTACCCGATGCGTAAATCGGGAGAAAACCGGGGTAAAGTTCGACGGATCAATGGCGTTTATTAACTCCGCCCCGTAGGAGATTTCTGAATAACACCGAATTCACCATCCAACTAACAAACTCTATTGACACCTATTCCGGCGCACTCTTATCTAGTCTGCAACAGGCGTCAACCACCCAACTCAATCGTTATTAACACGTACACATAACGAGCTTTTTGTTGCCCGGTAATTCACGCCTCTTGAACTTCCAGAAACGGACTTCGCTGCAAGGCTTCAAGGAGAAAACCCATGACAAGCACCTCAAACAAAACCGAACTTGCGGCCCCGACCCTGGCGCAATCCCACCGCAGCGGTATCAACATCACCTCGGCCGCCCACTTGCTGATCGCGGTAGCGCCCTACCCCGGCATGGACGAAGGCGATCTGATCGAACTCTACTGGGACGACTGCTACGTGGCTTCAAAAGCCCTGATCGACGACGACGTCAATCAACCCGTGCAACTGCGGGTGCCCGAGAGCTTCGTCATCAATGGCACCTCCCACGTCCACTACCGCGTCATGCAAATCGGGCAGGAACCGGCGTTGTCGCGAACGACGCGGGTGCAGATCAAGCTCGATTGCCCCGGCGGCCAGGCGCCTGCGTTGTCCGGCGATGAAAACCAGGGACTGGCCCCGGTGAACCTCCCTGAAACCATTCGCCGCCAAGGGGTCAACCCGAACCAGATCAAACGCGGCGTACCGCTGACCATCGAGCCTTACCTGAACATGGCCATCGACGACGAAATCACCCTGCAATGGGGCGATGTGCGCATGGACTTGCCGAAGCTCAAGGCGAGCGATATCGGCGAGCCGATCCAGGTCTGGGTGCCGCCGGCGATCATTCTCGAAGCGGGCGAAGACCTTCGTCTGGAAGTGACCTACTGCATCCTCGACCGGGTGGGCAATAACTCCCGCTGGGCGCCGCCGCGAATGTTGAAGATCGGCTGTGCCAATCCCTACCTGAAAGTGCCGCTGAAGGAAGAACTGAAGGCAGCAGAACCCCGCAAAAAGTGAAAACACCACTATCTCCCCTGTGGGAGCGAGCCTGCTCGCGAAGAGGCCCTATCAGTCAACATCCCTGTTGCCTGACCCACCGCCTTCGCGAGCAGGCTCGCTCCCACAGGGGTTTTCCGACTACAGAGGAGTCGAATCCCCGCGCCGACTGTTGCTCCACAAACAACTGTTGCCCTGCGGACAGACGCCCTTCTATGCATATTCCCAAAAGTTAGTTTATTAATTATTTATACGCGCTTAGGGTATATGCACCGGACCACCGGACATTCTTGATATTCGTTCGCCGCCACCAGCGCGGCGTTTCCATGAGATGTGAGGTAGGTATGGTCCACAACACAATCACCCCAGTGCAGATCGCCAGGGCATTGCGTGCAGCCAAGGAGCGGCACTGATGTCCAGTCTGGCAGAAGCCACCATCCAGAGTGATCTGGATATCGCCCCCCTGTTGTTGCCCGCGCAGGTTTTGCGCAACGACGCACAAGCCATCAAGGCTGCCCATGAGCTGGCGCAAACCGCCCGCCTGCAAGCGGCCAAACGTGACCAGCAGCGTAAGTTGCCGTGGTCGGAAATCGAACAGTTCACCCGCAGCGGCCTGGGCAGCATTGCCATCCCGCGCGAGTACGGTGGCCCGCAGGTTTCGTTCGTCACCATCGCGGATGTGTTCGCGATCATTTCCGCGGCGGATCCGGCACTCGGGCAGATCCCGCAGAACCAGTTCGGCATCCTGAACCTGGTACTCGGCAGCGCCACGGAATCGCAGAAAAAACAGCTATTCAAAAGTGTCCTCGAAGGCTGGCGCATCGGCAATGCCGGGCCGGAACGCGGCACCAAGAACACCCTTGAACTCAAGGCACGGATCACCGCTGACGGTGACGGCTTCGTCATCAGCGGCCAGAAGTTTTATTCCACCGGTGCGCTGTTCGCCCACTGGGTAGCGGTCAAGGCGTTGAACGATGACGGCAAGCAAGTGCTGGCCTTCGTCCGCCGTGGCACGCCGGGCCTGCGCATCGTCGATGACTGGTCGGGTTTCGGCCAGCGCACCACCGCCAGCGGCACCATTTTGCTCAACAACGTGCGGGTCGACGCCGAGCTGGTGGTGGATAACTGGAAGATCAACGACAGCCCGAACATTCAGGGCGCCGTGTCGCAATTGATTCAAGCAGCCATCGACGCCGGTATCGCTCGCGGTGCCATCGATGACGCCATCGAATTCGTCAAAACCCGCGCCCGTCCATGGATCGACGCCAAGGTCGAACGGGCCAGCGATGACCTGTACGTGATCGCCGACATCGGCAAACTGAAAATCGAACTGCACGCCGCCGAAGCGCTGCTGCGCAAGGCCGGGCAAGTGCTCGACCAGGTCAACGCCGCGCCGCTCACCGCCGAGTCCGCCGCCCGCGCTTCGATCGCCGTGGCCGAAGCCAAAGTGCTGACCACCGAAATCGCGTTGCTCGCCAGCGAAAAACTCTTCGAACTGGCCGGCAGCCGCGCCACCCTCGCCGAATTCAACCTCGACCGTCACTGGCGCAACGCCCGCGTGCACACCCTGCACGACCCCGTTCGCTGGAAGTATTACGCCGTCGGCACCTATCACCTCAACGGCACGCTACCCGCTCGCCACTCCTGGATTTAACGACCAGACCTCTGGAGAAACACATGACTCTTTCTCACCACGTCGCGGTCATAACCAGCGATGAGCAAGCCCTGATCGTCGCCAGTGACCTGGCCGAAGATTTCAAACGCGACAGCGCCCTGCGCGACCGCGAACGCCGTTTGCCGCACCCGGAACTGGAAGTGTTTTCCCGTTCGGGTCTCTGGGGCATCAGCGCGCCAAAAGAATACGGCGGCGCTGGCGTGTCCAACGTCACCCTGGCCAAAGTCATTGCCCTGATCGCCCAGGCCGACGGCTCCCTCGGGCAAATCCCGCAGAACCATTTCTACGCCCTCGAAGTGCTGCGGGTTAACGGCAGCGATGCGCAGAAGAAACGCCTGTACGCTGAAGTCTTGGCCGGACAGCGCTTCGGCAATGCCCTCGCCGAGCTCGGCACCAAGACGGCCCATGACCGCGTCACCAGCCTCACCCGCGACGGTGACGGCTATCGCATCAACGGCCGCAAGTTCTACGCCACGGGCGCGATTTACGCCCAGCGCATTCCGACGTCAGTCGTGGATGAAAACGGCGTGCAGCAATTGGCCTTCGTGCCTCGCGACAGCAAAGGCCTGACGGTGATCGACGACTGGAGCGGTTTCGGCCAGCGCACCACCGGCAGCGGTTCGGTGGTGTTCGAGGACGTGTACGTCGCCGCCGAAGACGTGATCCCGTTCCAAAGCGCTTTCGAACGCCCGACCACCGTTGGCCCCTTGGCGCAAATTCTTCACGCCGCCATCGACACCGGCATCGCCCGCGCAGCTTACGAAGATGCCCTGCATTTCGTGCGCACCAAGACCCGGCCGTGGATCGACGCGACCCATGAAAAAGCCATCGAAGACCCGCTGACCATCAAGAGCTTCGGCCACTTGGCTATTCGTCTTCACGCCACCGAAGCCTTGCTGGAACGCTCCGGCGAATTTCTCGACAAGGCCCAGGCCGAGATGAACGCCGAAACCGTGGCAGCCGCTTCGATTGCCGTCGCCGAAGCCCGGGCCATCAGCACCGAAATCTCCCTCGCCGCCGGCACTACGCTGTTTGAACTGGCCGGCAGCCAGGCAACCCTGATCGAACACGGTCTGGATCGCCACTGGCGCAACGCTCGCGTGCACACCCTGCACGACCCGGTGCGCTGGAAGTATCACGCGGTCGGCAATTACTACCTCAACGATGAAAACCCGCCGCTGCGGGGGACCATCTGATGGCCGACGCCAAAAAGAAAATTCTGCTCAACGCGTTCAACATGAACTGCATCGGGCACATCAACCATGGCCTGTGGACGCATCCACGGGACACTTCGACCCAATACAAAACCATCGAATACTGGACCGAACTGGCGCAACTGCTGGAGCGCGGACTGTTCGACGGTTTGTTCATTGCGGACATCGTCGGCGTATACGACGTCTACCAGAACTCGGTGGACGTGCCGCTGAAAGAGTCGATCCAGCTGCCGGTCAACGACCCGTTGCTACTGGTCTCGGCCATGGCTGCGGTGACTAAAAACCTGGGTTTCGGTCTCACCGCCAACCTGACTTACGAGCCGCCATATCTGTTCGCCCGCCGCATGTCGACCCTCGACCATTTGAGTCGCGGTCGCGTGGGCTGGAACATCGTCACCGGCTACCTCGACAGCGCCGCCAAGGCCATGGGCCTGAGCGAACAGGTCGAGCACGATCGCCGCTACGACCAGGCCGACGAGTACTTGCAGGTGCTCTACAAACTCTGGGAAGGCAGTTGGGAAAACGGCGCGGTACTTAACGATCCCAAGCAGCGGATCTACGCGCAGCCGGAGAAAGTGCACAAGGTCGAGCACAAGGGCGAGTTCTATCAGGTCGAGGGTTATCACCTCTGCGAGCCATCGCCGCAGCGCACGCCGGTGCTGTTCCAGGCCGGCAGTTCGGATCGCGGGTTGCTGTTCGCCGGACGCCACGCCGAGTGCGTGTTTATCAGCGGCCAGAACAAGCCGTCGACCAAGGTGCAAGTGGACAAGGTCCGCGCCAGCGCGGTTGAAGCAGGTCGCAACCCTGAAGACATCAAGGTGTTCATGGGTCTGAACGTGATCGTCGGCGCCACCGAAGAACTGGCCTGGGCCAAGCACGCCGAGTACCTGAGCTACGCCAGTGCCGAGGCCGGCGTGGCGCATTTCTCGGCGTCCACCGCGATCGATTTTTCCCAGTACGAGATCGACGAACCGATCCAGTACGTGAAGAGCAACGCGATCCAGTCGGCGACCAAGAACCTGCAAAACAACGACTGGACCCGACGCAAATTGCTCGAACAACACGCCCTCGGTGGCCGCTACATCACCGTGGTCGGCTCGCCGGAGCAGGTGGCCGATGAGCTGGAATCGTGGATCGCCGAAACCGGCCTCGACGGCTTCAACCTGACACGCATCGTCACGCCGGAAAGCTATGTGGATTTCATCGATCTGGTGATTCCGGAGTTGCAGCGTCGTGGCTCGTACAAAACCGCCTACGACAGCGGCAGCCTGCGGGAGAAGCTGTTTCACGGCGAGGCGCATTTGCCTGAGCAACATACCGGCTCCACGTTTCGCCGCTAAAAGCTTCGCGAGCAAGCCCGCTCCCACATTTGGAATGCGCTCCCCTGTGGGAGCGGGCTTGCCCGCGAAGAGGCCCGCCCAAACACCCAAAATTTAATGCACTGACTGGAATAACCATCATGACCAAGCACTACCTCTCTCACCCAGTCAAAGCACTGGCCCTGGCCCTCGGCCTCTTCAGCTCCATCACCTTCGCCGCCGACGCGCCGCTGAAAGTCGGCACCACCGCCGCGTTCGCCATTCCGCTGGAAGCCGCCGTCGAAGAGGCCTCCAAACAAGGCCTGAAAGTCGAACTCGTTGAGTTCACCGACTGGATTGCGCCGAATGTCAGCCTCGCCGCCGGCGATATCGACGTGAACTACTTCCAGCACGTGCCGTTCCTGGAAAACGCCAAGGCTGCCGCCGGTTTTGACCTGGTGCCATTCGCGCCGGGGATCATCAACAACGTCGGCCTCTACTCGAAGAAATACAAAAGCTTCGACGAGTTGCCAGAAGGCGCCAGCGTCGCCATCGCCAACGACCCGATCAACAGCGGTCGCGGTCTGCAACTGCTTGCCAAGGCCGGGCTGATCACCCTCAAACCGGGGGTCGGCTACAAGGCCACCGAAGAAGACATCATCGCCAACCCGAAGAAGATCAAGATCCTCCAGGTTGAAGCCGTGCAACTGGTGCGCGCCTATGACGACGCCGATCTGGTCCAGGGCTACCCGGCCTACATTCGCCTGGCGAAGACCTTCGATGCCGGCTCGGCGCTGCTGTTCGACGGCCTCGATCACAAGGAATACGTGATCCAGTTCGTGATCCAGCCAAAAAGCAAGACCGACCCGCGCCTGATCAAATTCGTCGACATCTACCAGCATTCGCCAGCCGTGCGTGCCGCGTTGGATAAGGCCCACGGCAAGCTGTATCAAGCCGGTTGGGAAAGCTGAAAATGACGGCCGCGATCCAACGGCGACTGGATACTCCAGAGCCCCATAAAGCCGCACAGACTGAATTGCGCCCGGACCTGAACCGCGCCCACGTGCGCTTCATCGGCCTGGGCAAAACCTACAACGGTCAGCAAGGTCCGGTGGCGGCGTTGCACGGTATCGACCTCGCGATCCAGCGCGGTGAAGTGTTTGGCATCATCGGCCGCAGCGGCGCCGGCAAGTCATCGTTGATCCGCACCATCAATCGCCTGGAGCAACCGAGCACCGGGCGCGTGCTGATCGATCAGATCGACATCGGCGAGTTCGATGAAGACCGTTTAGTCGCGCTGCGTCGAAGGATCGGCATGATCTTCCAGCACTTCAACCTGATGTCGGCCAAGACCGTTTGGCAGAACGTTGAGTTGCCGTTGAAAGTCGCCGGTGTGCCCAAGGACAAACGCGAGCAGAAAGTCCGCGAACTGCTGGAACTGGTGGGTCTGCAAGAGAAGCACAAGGCTTACCCGGCGCAGCTGTCCGGCGGGCAGAAACAACGTGTCGGCATCGCCCGCGCATTGGTGCATGACCCGGAGATTCTGCTGTGCGATGAGGCGACGTCGGCGCTGGATCCCGAAACAACGCAATCGATCCTCGGCCTGCTGCGCGAGATCAATCAGCGCCTCGGTTTGACCATCGTGCTCATCACCCACGAGATGGCGGTGATCCGCGACATCTGCGACCGCGTCGTGGTGCTCGAACACGGACGTGTCGTCGAGCAAGGGCCGGTGTGGGAAGTGTTCGGCAATCCGCAGCATGAGGTCAGCAAGACCTTGCTCGCGCCGCTGCAACACGCCTTGCCGCAGGAGTTGCAAAGTCGCCTGCACGCCCAACCGCAATCGTCGGACGCTGCCGTTGTGCTGCGTTTGCAATTCACTGGCAGCGCGACCGACGAACCGGACCTGGCCGCACTGTTCGCTGCCCTCGGTGGCCGCGTGCGTTTGCTTCAGGGCGGCGTGGAACGGATTCAGGGGCACGCGCTGGGGCAACTGCTGTTAGCGGTGACCGGATCATCGTTGAGCGCTGAGGAACTGCGTCAACGCGCGGCAAACTGGGCGCAACAGGTGGAGGTGCTGGGTTATGTGGTTTGATCGCTTGCTTCAAGGCTTTATTGACACCTTCCTGATGGTCGGCGTGTCGTCGCTGATCGCGCTGCTGGCGGGGATCCCGATGGCGGTGATCCTGGTTACCAGCGACAAGGGTGGCATTTACCAGGCGCCCGCGTTGAATCGCGTGCTGGGCGCGTTTGTGAACCTGTTTCGCTCGATCCCGTTTTTGATTTTGATGGTGGCGCTGATTCCGTTTACCCGGTTGATCGTCGGCACCACTTATGGTGTGTGGGCGGCTGTCGTTCCGCTGACCATCGCCGCCACGCCGTTCTTTGCGCGAATTGCCGAAGTCAGTTTGCGCGAAGTCGATCACGGCTTGATCGAAGCCGCGCAGGCGATGGGCTGCCGGCGCTGGCATATCGTCTGGCATGTGCTGTTGCCTGAGGCGCTGCCAGGGATTGTCGGGGGGTTCACCATCACGCTCGTGACGATGATCAACTCCTCGGCCATGGCCGGGGCGATCGGTGCCGGCGGGTTGGGGGACATCGCGTATCGGTATGGGTATCAGCGCTTTGACAGCCAAATCATGTTGACGGTGATTGTGTTGCTGGTGGTGTTGGTGGCGATTATTCAACTGGGTGGGGATCGGTTGGCTCGGGGGCTGAACAAACGCTGATCTTTGATATAAGCACAGAAAAGGAAGGACCCACCGTTCTCAGCAGGCGAGGAACTTCCTTGACTCTTATTAGGTATTTTTCACGAAAATCTTAACTTATCCTCTCTCAACAAAGATTAGCTCTATGTCCCTGTCACACCATTAACATCAGTAGCCTTTTAATTGCAGTGCAGTTAAATCCTCATAAAAACGCTCAAATATTTTTGTTTTATTTTCCGCTTCAAGAGCTACTTTCTCACGCGTCAGCCACGTGCTTTTAGAATATATATCACCGTAAAAATACGCATCATTTACTGAGGCGGCATGAATCACATTTACAGTTCCTTTTGCCCCACGGGCATACCGAATAGACAGTACATCCCACAAAGTCCCCGCAACCCCGCGCTCCGAGTCATTTAATGGGTTTTCATCAGAATCAAAAAACTTATCTCCCAGAACAGCCCTTACCCCGACCCCCGCACGAAGTGCACTGCCGGCTAGCAAATCCCCTCTTGCCGTTGGTGAGTCCATATACTTAAACCGCTCCTTCAAATACATAAATCCAATCTTGGCACTATTCGAACCAACATAATTAAGATTTTTGTAAACGTTCAGTTTTTCTCCTCCCGGTGTCATTTCTACTGTCATGCCCCTCGTCTTACGAGCAAGGAACTGCGCTGTCAGCATTGCGCTGTAAACAACTTTCCCCGTGGAATCAATGGTGTCACCACTCCAAAAATATGATCTGTCGACTGGCGTTTCAATGTTGGCACTAAACACAAACTCACCCAACGCTTTCAACTCTTTATTTCGAGCAATCACAATATTGACGAGCGCTTTGAATTTCTCCGCCGAATGAACTTCATCTCGGGAAGTCGTTAATGCACTTAATACCCTCAATGACATGCTTGCTCTGTCTGCATCAATACTAGCATCCTCCGCTTTTCGCATGTTGAAAGCGGCATCACCCCGTCTCATCAAACCAACAGGATCTCTATGGGAAATCGGCTCATTTTTAACAAACAAAAAATAATTTAAACCATCAGCAGATTTCGCTGGATCGGTATTTAGCCACCGTTGCAGCCAAGGTGCGTAATAGCGATACCCATAGTAATAAAGCCCCGTCGCATCCCGCTCTTTCCCCGAGTAGCGAATTGTTTTGTACTTCGCCACCAATGCACCTTTACCCGCCCAGCATGCCGTGCCACCGAACGGGTAATAGTGTTCAAGGGTTAACACGCCAGCTTCATCATCCAGTTCCAGCGCGCATGAGCCCAAGTGGTCACTTAGGCTGTAACGCAGATGATCGCTCCTGGTGTCATGTGGCCAATGCAGTGCTCGGACAGCATCACGCCCGGCGTCAACGCTGATTACATGGCGCTCGTCGCCGTCGCAGGCACGATGGATTTCCAGGCCTGGCAGGTAGCGGACTTCAGTGCAAAGCGTTTGCCCACTGGTTTGAATAAAAGACACTTTTTGCAAACGATGGCCAGGTCGGTCGTAGACGTAACATTGGTAGTCGTCAGGCGCGCTCTCACGCTTGACCAAGATCACCCGGCTCAGCTGATTACGAATGTCCCACGTCATTGCTTGCCCGCGTTGCAATTCCAACTGATTGCCAGCTGCGTCGAATCCCAGTGAGATATGGGATTCTTCTGGCAAAGAGCCGTCCTCCTGCTGAGCCAGGCTTCGGTTGCTGTGGATTGACGTAAACATCGAAAACCCCGGCGCTCCGCTGTGGCGCCGGGTGATCAGATTGCCCGCCGGGTCGTAGTCAAATGTCTGGGTGTAGTTGCGCCTTTGGTTGGGGTCCAGCGGTAGGTGCAAAAACCCCGGCAACGCTGGACCGTGACTCGGCGTGGCAACTTCCCAACCTTTGGCTTCGACCAGTTGATACAGGCTGTCGTAGCGATAACAGTTGATCGGTTCGATGCGTTGACTGTTGAAATGAATGACGGCTTGGGATTTGTCTTCCAGCTCGACAATATTACCCACCGGGTCGTAGACGTAATTCAGATCCTGCAAGGGTCTTTGATTGGGGACGCCGGCCACCAGCCTCAGCAACCGAGCGTCGTCGGCACCGTACTCCGCGAGGGTAATCACCCCGTTACCGGCGGTTTCGCTTTCGATCTGATCGTAAGCGTTGTAACGGATGTCACTGATCAGGCATTGCAGTTTTTTGCCTGTGCCTGACTGAAGAAGCCAAGTTTCACAGGGTTAACCGGCCACGTCGTGATGGAAGGTCCGGACATTGCCCATGGCATCGGTCTGGCGCCGGAGTTCGCCTGTTGGGTTGAATCTGTGGCGGGTGACGAACGAGTGCGCCTCCAGAAGCTCGTCTCGGGCATTGAGATCGAGCGGCCAGTCGGGTGTTTCGAGGTCGCTCAGGAAGCGTCGGGACTCCACCAGCACAGTGCCGGCAAGACCATAGTCGTTGAATACTTGATTACCGGCAGGGTCGTCATGCCGGATCAGTTGGCCGCACTGATTGTGACGCGCGAAGGCTTTATCAGCGCCCGCGTAGGTCAATCGTTCGACCACGTTTGGCGGCTCGCCTCGGGCCTGCTCCGTCACCGTAATCGGGCGCTGTTGATCGTCATACTCGCATTGGCGCTGACTGCCGCGACTGTCCCAAAACCAACACAACGAACCAGCCTGATCCAACAGACTGAGTTGCCAACCGGCGTCCACGCTATCCGTCAGCAAAGCCTGATCGCTCAAACCATAAATTGTGCCCAGGTTCGGTTTGGGTGCCGCTCCCCACAAGCGTGGGTCCCACGATTCAACCAAACGCCCCGCGGCATCGAAAGCCCGCCGAGTGATACGCGGTTCGATGGCGGGTTGGTCCGGGTGCCGGTAATAAGCAACGTTGCGAATCACCTGCATGCGCGGGTCCATGACCGACAGGGTGGGTGTGGCGGTGTCGTGGCGGGGATTCATGGTTACGAGCGTCCTTCGCACTGGAAGGTAAAGACTGAGCGCTTTTTTGTCGGTTCGAAACTGTAAGAACTAACAGGTGCGATGCTAACCGCAGTGAATTCTTCGACGCACAGGGAAGTTTTCCCACAAGAAAATCAGAGTGCCAGCAGGCCCGTTCCCTTTCATTTACAGGACATTTCCTAGATCATTTCGCTCGCTTGCGCCTGCCAAATCCGGTGGCTAGTCTTCGGCCCGTCACTGCTTATCCGTGATCGGGTTTAGTAGCCCGGATCAATAGGCGCATAGCATTCATGCTCATGTCCGGCACTTTGTTGGATGCTGAATATGGTGGCTGTGCGTGGGGCATCTTCGGGTGCACCGGTTTTCCTATTGACCGGCCTACTAACCTGCGCACAGCCGCCACCCAACGTTTAGTAGGCGAAGAGTGACGGCTCCAATGCAGCAATAGGAGCAACGCCCATGAAAAGATCCGTTCCCGATCCACCCTCCAACACCCCTGAAACCGACGCCCCGCACAGAGACCGATCCGCGCTCTATCGTGCAATCGATTTCTACCTCACTGGCGAACAACCTTCGGCCCCCGATGAACTGCGGTTCTACAACGTCAGCGACGATGAGCTTCGAAGACACGCAACTCTACGTGGCTGGCTTGCTGCGTTGCGCCTCAGTCACCGCATATCAGTGCGGCGACCAGCTCAAAGGGGCGGAGCGCGCCATGGTGTTTTCGGTGTGGCATTTGCTGGAGATTGCCAAAGCCATGGTGGATCGTTCCATTGATTGTCTGGGGATGAAACAAACCTGAGTCGTCAGGGACACCGCCATCGCGAGCAAGCTCGCTCCCACAGTGGACCGCATTCCCCTGTGGGAGCGAGCTTGCTCGCGAATGGCTGCGAAGCAGCCCCAAGGTTGATGGCGTATATTCGGCAAATCCCCATTGCCTGCGCAGCCCGCCATGAAACAAACCCCCGACGACCTCCAGCAGATCACCGCCACCACCCTGGGCCATTACAACTCGGTGGCCGAAGGTTTTCGTGAAGGCACTCGTGACCACGATGTCAGCCAGAATATTGATGCGTTGATGCGGCATATCCGGGGTGACGCGCCGTTCAGCATTCTCGACTTCGGCTGTGGGCCGGGGCGGGATTTGCAGACGTTCACGCGCATGGGCCACATCGCCGTCGGCCTTGATGGCTCGGAGAAGTTTGCACAGATGGCCCGGGAGGACAGTGGTTGCGAGGTCTGGCAGCAGGATTTCCTGAAGCTGGACTTGCCGGCTGAACGCTTTGACGGGATTTTTGCCAATGCAGTGCTGTTTCATATCCCGCGCCAGGAATTGCCTCGGGTGTTGAAGGAGTTGCGTGGGGCGTTGAAGCCCGGCGGGGTGTTGTTCAGTTCCAATCCGCGCGGGGAGAATCAGGAAGGCTGGAATGGGCCGCGGTATGGGGCTTATCACGATTTGCAGGCTTGGCAGGCGTTGCTGACCGAGGCGGGGTTTGTCGAGTTGGAGCATTACTACCGGCCGGCGGGGTTGCCGCGGGAGCAGCAGCCTTGGTTGGCGAGTGTTTGGCGTCGCGCCGACTGATCGTTCCCACGCTCTGCGTGGGAATGCAGCCAGTGACGCTCTGCGTCACAGCCTAAGGGACGCGGAGCGTCCCGAGAGGCATTCCCACGCAGAGCGTGGGAACGATCATTACAGGGTTTGTGCTTTACCGTGCTTCTTTCTTCGGCTCGCGGATTTTGTACCAGGCGACGTAAAGCGCCGGCAAAAATAGCAACGTCAGCAGCGTCGCGATGATAATCCCGCCAATCATCGCGTAGGCCATCGGCCCCCAGAACACTTCCCTCGCAATCGGGATCATGCCCAGACTCGCCGCCGCAGCCGTCAGCAGGATCGGCCGACGCCGATGTTCCGTCGCCTGCGCCACCGCATCCCACGGTTCAAGCCCTTCTTTCTCCAAGGCATCGATCTGCGTCACCAGGATCACCGAGTTGCGAATGATGATGCCGATCAGCGCCAGGATCCCGAGGATCGCCACGAAGCCCATCGGCGTACCGGTCGGGATCAGCGCCAGCACCACGCCGATCAAGCCGAGCGGCGCGACGCTGGCCACCAGGAACAGCTTCTGCACGCTGTGCAACTGGATCATCAGGAACGTCGCCATCAAGAACAGCATCAGCGGCACAACTTTGGCAATCGGCCCTTGGGCCTTGCCGCTTTCCTCGACGGTGCCGCCAGTGGCGACCTTGTAACCCACCGGCAAACCGGCAGCGAATTTGTCGATGGTCGGTTGCAGCTGTTTCACCAGGTCAGTCGGCTGAATCTCGTCGCGCACCGCCGCCTTAATGGTGATGGTCGGTTTGCGGTCGCGGCGCCACACCAGCGGTTGCTCAAGCTCATACCGAACCGTGGCGAAGGCCAGCAACGGAATCGACGTACCGCCCGGCGTGACGATCTGCAGGTTCTGCAAGGTTTCCGGCGTACCGCGCTCTGCATCTTCGGCGCGGCCAACAACGTTGATCAGGTAAATATCATCGTCCACCTGAGTAATCGGCGAACCGACGACGATGCTGTTCATCAGGTTGGCCACGTCTTCGGACGACAGCCCCAGTTGTCGCGCCTTGTCCTGGGCGATGTCGATACGCAGGACTTTGCCCGGCTCGTTCCAGTCGTAAATGATCTCGCCGATGTGTGAGTTCTTGTCGAGTTCGGTGGCCAGTTCGATCGCGTGTTTGCGCACCTGATCGATGTCCTTGCCGCTGACCCGGTACTGGATCGGCCGCCCCACGGGCGGGCCCATTTCCAGCGCCTGGACGTAGCTGCCGATGCCGACAAAATCCTTGCGCAGCCGCTCACGCAAGCGCTGGCTGAGCGCGGTGCGCGATTCCAGGCCTTTGCTGACGATCACCAATTGCGCGTAGTACGGGTTCTGCAATTGCTGGTCGAGGGGCAGGTAGAAACGGATCGCGCCCTCGCCGATGTAGGTGCTCCAGCGCACGATGTCGGGGTCGTCCTTGAACGTCGCTTCGAGCTTGTCCACGGCTTTGCGGGTTTCGTCGATCGAGGCGTTTTGCGGCAGGTTGAGGTCGACGAGGATTTCCGGGCGGTCCGAGGACGGGAAGAATTGGTTCTGCACAAACTGCATGGAAAACACCGACGCCACGAACAACGCGATGGTGATGCCGATCGCCCACCAGCGATTGCGCATGGCCCAGAACATGCCACCATTGAACGCGCGGCCGATGCGACCCGGCTCGGCGGAATGCGGTTTCACATTGGTGCTGAGGATGTGTACGGCGATCACCGGGGCGAACAGCACCGCGACCACCCACGACACCAGCATCGCCACGGCGATTACCGCAAACAGCGTGAAGGTGTACTCACCGGCGGAACTGGCGTTCAAGCCAATCGGCACAAACCCGGCCACGGTCACCAGCGTACCCGTGAGCATCGGGAACGCGGTGGAGGTGTAGGCGAATGTGGCCGCCTGCTCCTTGGTTTCGCCCATTTCCAGGCGCGTGACCATCATCTCGACGGTGATCATCGCGTCGTCCACCAACAGGCCGAGGGCGATGATCAGTGCGCCGAGGGAAATCCGCTGCATGGTGATGCCGCTGTATTCCATGAACACGAAGACCATCGCCAACACCAGCGGAATCGAGCACGCCACCACCAGGCCGGCGCGCACGCCGAGACTGATGAAGCTGACAATCAGCACGATCACCACCGCTTCGAACAATGCACTGGTGAAGCCGCCGACGGCTTTTTCCACCACGTCGGCCTGGTCGGACACGTTGTGCACGCCGACGCCCACCGGCAGGTCGGCGGTCAGGTCGGTCATGCGCTGGTGCAGGGCCTTGCCGAATTCCTGGATGTTGCCGCCCTTCTTCATCGCAATCGCGAGGCCGATGGCCGGGTGACCGTTGAAGCGGAACTCCGGGGTGGCCGGGTCGACGTAACCACGGCTGATTTCGGCGATGTCGGCCAAGCGATAGAAGCGGTCGTTGAGCCGCAGGTTGACGTTGGCCAGGTCTTTCTCGGAGGCAAACTGCCCGGAAGTACGCACGGAAATCCGCTCTGGCCCGGCCTCGATCACACCCGCTGGGGTCACGGCGTTCTGCGATTGCAGGCTCTGCACCACTTGGCGCTGATCAATGCCCAGCGCGGCGAGTTTGCGTGTGGAGAAGTTCAGGTACAGAACTTCGTCCTGCTCGCCGACCATCTCGACCTTGCCCAGCCCCGGCACCTCGCGAATCGCCGCCCGCACTTGCTCCACGTAATCGCGCAACTGGCGCATCGACAAGCCGTCGGCGGTAAAGGCATACACCGAGCCGAACACATCACCGAATTCGTCGTTGAACCCAGGCCCTTGCAGGCCTTTGGGGAAGTCGCCGCGAATGTCGTTGATCTTCTTGCGCACCTGGTACCAGATTTCCGGGATGTCCTTGGCACTGGTGGTGTCGCGCAGGTAGACGAACACCGTGGATTCGCCGGGCCGGGTGTAGCTTTTTACGTAGTCGAGGGAATCGAGTTCTTCGAGCTTTTTCTCGATACGATCCGTGACCTGCTTGAGGGTTTCTTCCTGGGTCGCACCCGGCCAGCGGGTCTGGATCACCATGGTCTTGATGGTGAACGAAGGGTCTTCCTCGCGGCCCAGGTTCATGTACGAGAACACGCCCATCAGCAGCGCGACGAACATCAAATACCAGACGAACGACTGATGTTTGAGGGCCCAGTCGGATAAGTTGAAACTCCCTTTCATCGCGGGCTTTCCTCGTCGATTTTGACTTTTTGCCCGGGTTTCAGGCTGTTCACACCGGCGCTGACCACACGCTCACCGGACTTCACGCCGTCGGCCAGCACCACCGTTGCGTCGGTACGGCTAATCAGGCTGACGTCCCGTGGGGAAACGGTCTGGTTTTGCGGATCGATCACCCAGATACGGGTTTTGCCATCGACCTCTTGCAGGGCGCTGACCGGCAGTTCCAGGCGCGGTTTGATCGCCGAACTGAGGGTCACGCTGATCGCTGTGCCGAGGCGAAAGCCTGGCGGCGTGTCGGTCAAAGTCAGGCGGGCGCGACGGGTGCGGGTTGCGCTTTGGGCCTGGGGTTCGATTTCGCGGATGATCGCGGTGCTGGTGATGCTCGGGTCCAGCTGCGAGGCGACCTGGAACACCACGTCCGTCGGCAGTTGATCGACCAGGGTGTCCGGCAGGTCGATCACCGCTTCCTTGATGTCCGGTTGCGCCAGGGTCACCACTTGCTGGCCGGCGGTGACGACTTGCCCGGCCTCGGCGTTCCACGCGGTGACGATGGCTTTGTGATCGGTGCGTAATTGCACGTAGTTGAGTTGGTCCTTGGACTGATCGACCGCCGCCTTGGCTTGATCAAGGGACGCCTGGGTGGTTTTCAGGTCGGTCTGGGCAATGTCCAGTTGCGCCTGAGCGCCGACCCCGCGATCAAACAAGGCTTGCTGACGGCGGGCGTTGGCCTGGGCGTTGATGAATTGCGCCTGAATGCGCGCCAGATCGCCCTCGGCGGAACGCAACTGGTTCTGCTGATCGGTGGGGTCGAGGGTCGCGAGTAAGGCGCCCTTCTCGACTTCGGCGCCGACATCGACATTACGGCTGGCGATACGGCCCGGCACACGGAAACCGATATTGCTTTCGTAGCGGGCCTGGATGCTACCGGCGAAGCGCCCGAGGTCTTCCTGACTCAGGGATTTGACCTCGATGGACAGCACCGGGCGCACCGGCTCCGGCGGTGGTTCTTTTTTCGAGCAGGCGACCAGCAGCAGGCCGGCGGACAACAGCATCAGGCGCTTCATTGGTCGGCTCCCGGTGCCAAATCCTTGTAGGTGTTTTCGGCGATTTCCACTTTCATTCCCGGGTGCAGTAACTGGCCGCCAGCGATGATGACTTTTTCGCCACCGTCCAGGCCGCCGCTGATGATGACTTTGCCGGTCAGGTAACGGCCGACGGTGACGGTGTGCAGTTGCGCCTTGCCGTCGGCGTCCACCAGCCACACGGCCGGGTCGCTGAGGTTTTTGGTCAGGGCTGACCAGGGTAGTTCCACTGCGGATTTGCCCGGTGTCTTCGCCGTGGCGCTGACCACCGAGCCGAGTTGCATGCCGTCGGGCAGGCCATGGAGGGTGACTTTGACTTGCACGGTGCCGGTTTGCGCAGACACAGCCGGGGTTATTTCCCGAACGGTGCCGGTGGTTTTGATCGCGGGGTTGTCGAGCAGGCTGACCACTACAGATTTGTCCGAGGGCGGTTCGGCCAGCAGCGACTCGTAGACGTTGAACACCGCATCGCGCTCGCCGTCCCGGGCCAGGCTGAAGATCGGCACCGTGGCTTGTACCACCTGCCCGACTTCGGCCTGGCGCGCGGTAATCACGCCCGGTGCTTCGGAGATCAGCGAGGTGTAGCTCAGTTGTTCACGGGCATTGGCCAGTTGCGCCTGGGCGGCGGTCAGGGCGCTCTGGCTGCTGCGCAATGCGGCCTGGGCCGCATCGTATTCGCTTTGGCTGGTGTAGCCCTTGGGCAGGAGTTTTTGCTGGCGCACGAACGCGGCGGCAGTCTGCTTGACCCGCGCTTGTTCAGCGACGACCTGGGCCTGGGCCGAATCGACGTTGGTCTGCAAATCCTTTGGATCGAGCTTGGCGAGTACCTGTTTGGCGGACACCCGGTCACCGACATCGACCATGCGCTGGATGATCTTGCCGCCGACGCGGAACGACAACTCGGTCTGCACCCGGGCCTGGACATCGCCGGTGAGGGTCACCGAAGCGGCGTAATCCGCGGGTTTGACCGCTTGCACGAAGACACGCGGCAGGTCTTTCTCGACCGGTTTCTTATCGCCGCAAGCGGTCAGCAGCGCGAACACGCCCAGCCCCACCACAATTTTCAATCCGGTACCCGCCATGCAGACTCCTTTTCGTTGTACGAACGTGCAAGTGACGATACGACTGTGAGCTTAGAACAGGGTTCCACGCATGCACGGGTTTGCTGCAAACCCTGTGGGAGCGGGCTTGCTCGCGAAGGGGGCCGGGTCAGTCAATGTCGATGCGACTGACAGACCGCCTTCGCGAGCAAGCCCGCCCCCACAAGGGATCTCCATGTGGCCGACAATAAGGCAAACTGGCCGCCTATGCAGCAGGAAGCGCTTATGCTCAAAACCCTCGCGGTGGCCAATTACCGCTCGATCAATAAATTGGTGATCCCGCTGGGCCGGCTGAACCTGATCACCGGCCCCAACGGCAGCGGAAAGTCCAACCTCTATCGCGCGTTGCGCCTGTTGGCGGAAACCGCCCAGGGTGGCGTGGTCAATGCGCTGGCCCGTGAGGGCGGGCTGGATTCGACGTTCTGGGCCGGACCGGAAAACAACACCCGGCGCATGCGCAGCGGTGAAGTGCCGATCGAGTCTACCGTGCGCCACGGCGTCAAACGTCTGCGCCTGGGATTTGCCGGGGAAGACTTCAGCTATTCGATTGCCCTGGGGTTGCCTGCGCCGACGCAGTCTTACTTTGCCCTCGATCCGGAAATCAAAAAGGAATGCATCTGGGCCGGACCGCTCTATCGCCCGGCCAGCCTGCTGGTGGACCGCGAAGGCCCGATGATTCGTGCTCGCGAGGGGCGCAACTGGGACGTGCTGGCCCAGCACACGCCGAATTTCGACAGTCTGTTCGATCAGGTTGGCAGTTTTCGCACCTCGCCGGAAGTCATGCACCTGCGCGAATTCATCCGCCGCTGGCGCTTCTACGATCACTTTCGCAGCGACGCCGATGCCCCGGTGCGTCAGCCGCAACTGGGTACGCGCACGCCGGTGCTGCACCACGACGGCCGCGACCTGGCGGCGGCGTTGCAGACGATTCGTGAAATCGGCGATCCAGAAGCTTTGC
The DNA here is from genome assembly GCF_044762525.1 of Pseudomonas sp. NPDC096950. Taxonomy (NCBI): domain Bacteria; kingdom Pseudomonadati; phylum Pseudomonadota; class Gammaproteobacteria; order Pseudomonadales; family Pseudomonadaceae; genus Pseudomonas; species Pseudomonas sp. NPDC096950. The sequence continues at coordinate 130,619 of NZ_JBIWEL010000018.1, forward strand.
AAGCGGCGATCACCGATGCGTTTCCCGGCGCACGACTGAACATTGCGCCGTTGCAGGGTGGACGGTTTGCCATCGAGTTTTATCAGGAAGGGTTGTTGCGGCCGTTGTCGGCGGCGGAGTTGTCGGACGGTACGTTGCGTTATCTGCTGTTGGTCGCCGCGCTGCTGACGCCGCGGCCACCGTCGCTGATGGTGCTGAACGAGCCGGAAACCAGCCTGCACCCGGACCTGTTGCCGGCATTGGCGCGGTTGATTATCCGTGTGTCCGGGCAGTGTCAGGTATGGGTGGTGTCCCATGCCCGGCGGTTGATCTCGGCGTTGCAGGAAGACCCGGAGTGCAATTGCATTGTGCTGGAGAAGACCCTGGGCCAGACCGGGATCGTCGGGCAGCGGATGCTGGATGAGCCGGCGTGGCATTGGCCGGATTGAGGGGTGTCAGCTAGAACCACCCCTCACCCTAACCCTCTCCCCAGGGGGGCGAGGGGACTGACCGAGCTGTTCTTAGAGCTACATCGACCTGAAAAACCGAGCCGAACTCAGGCTTTGAAAGCGACAGAGATCGGCTCCCTTTCCCCCTCTCCCCCTTGGGGAGAGGGCTGGGGTGAGGGGTTGGTTATCAACCTCACCGCAGAACAGAAGTCAGCAGAAGATCACCCCTGCCACTTCCCACCCTCGACAATCACGCTCTCAGGCTTGGTGTCATCGCTCAGTTCTTTACGCACATATTGGTCGTAGAGCTTGAGCAGATACTTCTCTTCACCCAACTTCGCCAACTCGGTATTCACCCAGTCTCGCAGTTCGATGTTGCCCTTCTTCACCGCCGGCGCGATCGGCGCTTCGGCACCCAGGGTTTGTGCGAGTACGCGGTAGCCGGGGTTCTGCTTGGCCCAGCTGAACAGCACCAGATTGTCTTGCGCGTAAGCATCGCCGCGACCATTGGCCAAGGCTTGCAGGGACTCGGAGTTTTTCTCGAACTTCAGCAATTTCCAGTCCGGGTGATTCTTGGTCAGCCAGATATCAGCTGTCGTACCGGTGGTGACGATGGTGGTGCGGCTCGCCAGGTCGTCGAGGTTTTTCACCGAGCTGCCCTGTGGCACCAGGGCCTGCACCGCAACCTTGAGGTTCGGGTTGGTGAATTCCACCGCTTCCTTGCGCTCCGGGGTCACGGTCATGTTGGCCAGGATCAGGTCAACCTTGTCGCTTTGCAGAAATGGAATCCGGCTCGCCGGTTCCACCGCGACGAACTCGACTTTGTTTTCATCGCCGAGCAAATCCTTGGCGAATTGACGGCCGATGTCGGTATCAAAACCAACGTAGCGCCCCGCTTCATCGACGAAACCAAACGGCGGCTTGTCGGTAAACACGCCGACAATCAGCTTGTCCCGGGCCTTGATTTTCTCCAGGTAGCTGGCCGGCGCGGCGCTTTCGCTGGCGACTTTCTGCTTCGGCGTTTCTTCGGATTTGTTGCAGCCGGCCAGCAAAGCGAGGCCGAGCAGTGGCAGTAAAAAGAGTGAAGACTTGGCAGTTTTCATAGCAGTTCCAGTTCCTTTGTTTGAGTCTTTTTGGGCAGGGCTTCGACGTAGGAGAATTTCTCCAGGAACTGCTGCGCTCGTGCGGTTTGCGGGTTCGTAAAGAAAAGCTCGGGAGGGTTTTGTTCGAGGATGCGCCCGGCATCCATGAACACGATGCGGTCGGCCACGGCGCGGGCGAAGGCCATTTCGTGGGTGACGATCAACAGGGTCATGCCTTCGCGGGCCAGGCCCTGAATCACTTCCAGCACTTCCTTGACCATTTCCGGGTCGAGGGCGGCGGTGACTTCATCGAACAACATGACCTTGGGGTTCATGCACAGCGAACGGACGATGGCGATGCGTTGCTGCTGGCCGCCGGAGAGCTGGCGCGGATAAGCGTCGCGCTTGTCCAGCAAGCCCACGCGTTCGAGCAACGCTTCGGCCTGGGCGCGGGCGTCGCGGCGATCACGTTTCTGCACTTTGACCGGGCCGAGCAGCAGGTTATCGAGCACGTTCATGTGCGGAAACAGGTGATAACTCTGGAACACCATGCCGATCTGCTGGCGTACGTCGCGCCAATCGGTGCCCTTGTCCAGCAACTCGCGGCCGTTGAAATTCAAGCTGCCGCTGTGGGCGACTTCCAGGCCATTGAGGCAGCGCAGCAAGGTGCTTTTGCCGCAGCCGCTGGGGCCGAGGATGACGATGACTTCGCCCGGTTTCACACTCAGGTCGATCTCTTTGAGCACCTGTTGCTCGCCGAAAAATTTGTTGAAGCCTTTGAACTCGATCAGTGCGCTCATGCTTGCGTCCAGCGCCGCTCCAGCACGCGCGAGGCGGCCGAGAGCGGGTAGCAGATGAAAAAGAAAAACAGGAAAAGAGCGCCGTAGATCAGCACCGATTCGTAGGTGCGCTCGATGATCTGCTGGCCGACCTTGATCACGTCCACCACACCGATCAGCACCGCCAGGGAACTGGTCTTGATGATCCGCGTGTAGACGTTGATGGTCGGCGGCGTCATACGTTTCAACGCCTGGGGCAGCAGTACGTAGCCATAGAGTTGCGGGCCGTCCAGGCCGATCGACAACCCCGCCTCACGCTGGCCGCGCGGCAACGACAGCAACGCGCCACGCACCACTTCGCCGACCTCGCTGGCGCCCCACAGCGACAGCACCAGCACGGCGCACCAGAAGCTCGGGATGCTCAGGCCAAAGAAAATCGGCAAACCGAAAAACAACAGATACAGCCAGACCAACACCGGGATCGCCCGGAACAGCTCCAGATACACCCGCAGGATCGCGTTCAACCATTTCGAATTCAGCGTGCGCAACACGCCGTAGAGCACGCCGCCGACGGTGCTGATGGCGATGCTTAGAAACGATATCGACAACGTTTGCGCAGCGCCCTTGCCAAGTTGCGGCAACGACACCCACAGCAACTCAAGACCCGAACTGGCCATGCTGGAGCCTCCTTTCCAGACGGCTGAGGAGCAGCGACAGCGGCAAGAACAACAGCACGCAAATCAGCGTCAGCACGGCGAGCATTTCGTAGGTTTTGTAGTAGAGCGCGATGTAGCTTTTGGTGGTGTAGAGAATCTCCGGCACCGCCACCGCCGAGACCACGGTGGTTTCCTTGAGCAGGAAAATGAAATTGGCGAACAGCGACGGCAGGCTGAGGATGCCGGCTTGCGGCAGGATCACGTAGCGCAGCAATTGGCCGTGGGACAAGCCGATCGAGCGTCCGGATTCGAGTTGCGCCTGGGGCACCGCATCCACGCCGGCACGCAGCACTTCGGTGAGGTAGGCGCCGCCGAGAAAGGTCATGGTGATGATCGCCGCCGCGAAACCGGAAACGCTGATGCCCAGCGCCGGCAAGGCGAAGTAGACGAAGAACAACTGGATCAGTAGCGGAGTGTTGCGCGCCAGCTCCACGTACAGCCCGACCAGGCGCTGCAGGTAAGGCGTGCGGAACACCAGAATCGTCGCGTTGATCAGTGCCACCAGCAGCGACGTGCCGATGGCAATGAAGCCGACCTGCAGCGTCACGCCCACGGCTTTTAGAAACGCCGGCAGGGTGCTGAGGATAAAAGCGTAATCGAAGGTCATTGAACATCCTGGACGCCGCTCGGTAAGCGACGGTGGTGCAGTCCATGGGCGGCGGATAACCACCCGGCAGGCACCGACTTTAAAGGTATAAAAAGAAGAATTTAAATACCGTTAAAGCATATTGATATCACGCAAAAAACTATCCCCCGGATTTGCGGCGGCAACGGAAGACGACTATTTTCCTTTGCGCTGTAGGAAGGATCTATTTTTCAAAAAGACCCTCCAAGGACGCACAGCTTCTGGCCAGACTCCCTCGGCCGAACCATCACAAGGAAGAGAAAAATGGCTGACGCAAAAGTGCCGCAACGGCTGGACCCGCAGGACATCGTGAAATTGCTGGTGGCGTTGCGCCGGGCGTTGAAGGCCGGGGTGGCCTAAGGGCGATGATCGTTCCCACGCTCTGCGTGGGAATGCAGCCCGTGACGCTCCGCGTCACATCCAAAGCCGAACGCGGAGCGTCCGTTGAGGCATTCCCACGCGGAGCGTGGGAACGATCAAAAAAGATCGCAGCCTCGTTTCACTCGACAGCTCCTACAGGGATACGCATTCAATGTAGGAGCTGTCGAGTGAAACGAGGCTGCGATCTTTTAATCTTCTGGCGCAATAAAAACGCCGACGCTATACCAGCCGTCGGCGTTGAAACCTTGAAGGGGTTTGATGCTGCGTCGAATCAGAACGCCGGCAATACCGCGCCGCTGTATTTCTTCTCGATGAACGCTTTCACTTCCGGGCTGGTCAAGGCTTTGGCCAGTTTCTGGATAGCGTCGCTGTTCTTGTTGTCTGGACGAGCGACCAGGAAGTTCACGTAAGGCGAATCTGCACCTTCGATCACCAGCGCGTCTTTAGCCGGGTTCAGGCCTGCTTCCAGCGCGTAGTTGGTGTTGATCAAGTCCAGGTCAACTTCTTTCAGAACGCGCGGCAGCATGGCCGATTCCAGTTCCTTGAACTTGAAGTTGTGCGGGTTCTTGGCGATGTCTTTCGGCGTAGCCAGAGCGTTTTTCGGATCTTTAAGTTCGATCAGGCCAGCCTTCTGCAGCAGGATCAGGGCACGGCCACTGTTGCTGCCTTCGTTTGGCAGGGCAATGGTTGCGCCGTTTGGCAGTTCAGCCAGGGATTTGTATTTGCTGGAGTAGCCACCGAACGGTTCAACGTGGACGCCGATAACGGTTTCCAGGTTGGTGCCTTTACCTTTGTTGAAGCTGTCCAGGTAAGGCTTGGTCTGGAAGTAGTTGGCATCCAGACGCTTCTCGGCGACTTGCACGTTCGGCTGAACGTAGTCGGTGAACACTTTGATTTCCAGATCCACGCCTTCTTTGGCGAGGGTCGGTTTGATCAGTTCCAGAATCTCGGCGTGTGGAATCGGGGTCGCCGCAACCACCAGTTTCTCGCCAGCCTGGGCCAGGCCCGCAGTCAGGGCAGCCGCCAATGCGGTGAACAACAGAACCTTTTTCATGCAGTGTCCTTATCGAAAATCACGGTCGCTCAATGGCGACGGCTATTAGTACGTGTGCCAGTGAAGTGCTATCGCTGGCGTGAGTCGGACAATACCGGGATTTTTTATTCCCGAACAATATCTTTTATTCACTTTGATATTCCATTTTGTTCATACAGCTCTGGCCCGCGGGTTACCTAATGTGGGAGCGGGCTTGCTCGCGATTGCGGAGTGTCAGCCGGTATTAATGTGACTGACACGCCCCCATCGCGAGCAAGCTCGCTCCCACAGGAGTTACAGGGCTTGGCTCAGGCTTTCGAGCAAGTCTTTGAGGGCCGAGCGCTCGGCGGCCGTGCCGTTTTTCACGAGTTGGGCTGCTTGCCGCTCAATCTGCACCAACGACGCTGGCGCCTCGGGCAGATTCAAATGCTCGGGCAAGATCTCATCCCCGGTACTCACCAGCAGCGCAAAGTGAATGACGTTCTCCAGCTCCCGGGTATTGCCCGGCCAACTGTGCGCCTCCAGCACATGTTGCGCCGCCTCGCTGATCAGCGGCACCGGCAGGTCCAGGCGCTGGCTGTAGATGCCCAGAAAGTATTCCGCGAGGGACAGAATGTCGCCCACCCGCTCACGCAACGCCGGCAATTCGAGCTGGCCTTCGCTGAGGTAGTGATAAAGCCGCTCATGGAATTTCCCGGCTGCCACCGCTTGGGCCAGATCGATGCTGGTGGCGGCGACCAGGCGCACGTCCACCGGGCTCGGCTGGTGCGCGCCGACGCGGGTGACTTCGTGGTTTTCCAGCGCTGAAAGCAATTTGATCTGGATCGGCAGCGGCAAATCGCCGATCTCATCCAGGTACAGCGTTCCGCCATTGGCCGAGCCAAACCAGCCGGCACGACTGCTGGCCGAACCGGTGTAGCTGCCGGCGGCATAGCCAAACAATTCGGCATCGGCATAGGTCGGGCTGATTGCGCCGCAATTCACCGAGACGAACAAGCCGCCACGATCACTGGCGCGATGGATATGCCGCGCGAGCAATTCCTTGCCGCTACCGGTTTCACCGCGAATCAATACTGAAATGGAGCGCGGGGCCAGTTGTTCCAGTTCCTGGCGCAACTGCCGCGAACGCGGATCGACAAACACCAGCGCCTTGGCGCGAATGCTCAGGGGACTTTTTTCGGCGTCGGGGAAGGTCAGCAATGGCTGACCGAAAGTTTCAAAACTCATGGCAGACTCCCGCCCAAAGCCGCCGGGAGACGGGGGCGTTAAAAAAAAATTTAAGCGCGGCGCAGGGCGTGATGCTCCATGCGGTTTTGCAGGCGATAGAGGTAGGCAAACCCCTGCTCCCAGCGCTGGTGACCGGACTTGACGTTGATATGGCCAGCCCCCGCCAGAATCCCCGCCTCGGCGCCCCAGTTGCGGGCCAGTTCCAAGGCGCGCGGTGCGCTGACGGCGCTGTCGTTATCGGAGCTGACAACCTGGCTCGGGAACGGCAGCAACGTAGTCGGGATCGGCGCAAAGTTACGCAGGGCCGGCGCGCAGGCCGGGCGTTCGACGTCCGCTGGCGCGACCAGCAAGGCACCGCGCACCTGACGCAGAAAATTCAGTGGTGCCGTAGCCGCCCAATGGGCAACGGTGATGCAACCCAGGCTGTGGGCGATCAGGATCACCGGCGTGCTGTCGGCGGCAATCGCCTCGGCCAGCGCCGCGACCCAGTCTTCACGGCGCGGCGTCAGCCAATCGGCCTGCTCGACCCGCGCACTGTTCGGCAGACTGTTCTGCCAATGTGTTTGCCAATGATCTTCTGGCGATCCTTGCCAGCCCGGCACAATCAGGTAGCGAATTGATTCGTTGCGCATGGGGAGCTCTCCTGCTGCTTGTCTGTTCCTGATCGAGTATAGGGACGAGAGTTATATTCGTTAAGGAATAAGAAGCTATTTATTAAGACCTTAATTGAATATGCAATCGATCCCCTGTGGGAGCGGGCTTGCTCGCGAAAGCGGTGTGTCAGTCGCCATCAATTTTGATTGATCCACCGCTTTCGCGAGCAAGCCCGCTCCCACAAGGGATTTGTGTTTTTGCTGGGGAATAAAAAAAGGGCCGCACCCTGCCAAGGAGACGGCCCCGGAAAACTGTAGAAAACTTATCGCGCGGTAATCACCGACAACTTGGTAATACCCGCCCGCTCAATGGACGCCATCGCACGCGCCACTTCGCCGTAATTCACCCCGTCATCGGCCTGCAATTGCACGCGCACTTCAGGGTCCTTGGCCTTCGCCGACTTGAGGTTGAATTCCAGCAAGTCCGGTTGAATCTCGTCCTTGTTGATAAACAACTTGCCGGCGCCATCGATGCTCACCACCAGCGGATCTTTCTTCTCCACCGGGGCCACGGCCTCGGTCTTGGGCAGGTTGATCGGGATCGCGTTGGTCAGCAGCGGCGCGGTGACGATAAACACCACCAGCAGCACCAGCATCACGTCCACCAGCGGCGTTACGTTGATCTCGCTCAGCACCTCGTCACTGTCTTGCGTGGAGAAGGCCATATCAGGACGCCTCCTTCACTTTCTGCGCGCCGCCCTGGGCAACCACTTTGTGCGAGGTCGGGTGAATCAGCAGGCGGAACGAACTCTTCTGCGCCAGGCTGTAGAAGTCATGGGCGAAGTCATCCAGGTCCGCCGCCGTCAGTTTCAGGCGCCGCAAAAAGTAGTTGTAAACCAGCACCGCCGGCACCGCGACGGCGATCCCCACACCCGTGGCAACCAGTGCCGCGCCAATCGGCCCCGCAACTGTTTCCAGGCTCGCCGAGCCTGCCGCGCTGATGCCTTTCAACGCTTCCATGATCCCCCACACCGTGCCGAACAAACCAATGAACGGCGAGGTGCTGCCAATACTCGCGACCACCGCCAGCCCGGTTTCCAACGAACGGCGCTCGCGGACGATCTGCTGACGCAAGGCGCGCTCCAGACGATCCTGATGATTGATCGCCTGGCTCAAGTCATTCGCCGGCGGCGCTTCACCAACCTGAATTGCGGCATAACCGGCCTGGGCCACACGCGCTGCCGCACCCGGTTGGGTTTCGCTCAACTCGGCCGCCGAGTCGAGACTCGAAGCGGCCCAGAACTGTTTATGAAATTTTCGATCCTGGGCTTTCAGGCGACCGAACTGCACGCCCTTGAGCAACGCCAAACCCCAAGTGGCTACGGAAAAAACCACCAGCAGCCAGATCACCGCGCTTTCGATGGATTCAAGTGGAGAGGCCAGTAACGTCATGATGTATTCCCTCGTGCAAATTTTTCGCGCGAAATTGGTTTCGGTTTAATGAATCTTGAAATCGATGGGCACGCTGACCCAGCCATCCTGGGCAACATCACCTTGCTTGGCTGGGACGAAGCTCCAACGCTTCACCGCGTTTAGCGCGGCCTCGTCGAGCTGATCGCGACCACTGCTTTTCTGAATCTGGATTTCCCCGGGCTTGCCGTTGGCCAGTACATGCACCCGCAACAACACCGTGCCTTCCCAACCGCGACGCTGGGCCAAGGACGGGTATTCCGGTGCCGGATTCTTCAGGTACGCGGCGTTGGCCGAAGCGGGAGTCACTGGTGCCGGCGCCGGTGGCGCGGGCGGTGCCGGTGGCGCGGGCGGTGCCGGAGCCGCGACAGGCGCTGCGGGTTGTGGCGGCGCGGGTGGTTGCTCGACGGCTTTAGGGGCCGGCTTCGGTACGGGTTTAACGACCAGTTTGGGCTTTGGAATCGGTTTTGGCGGCGGCTTCACTGCCAGTTCGTCTTGCACTGGCGGCGGTGGCTCGACCACCGGTTGAGGCGGTGGAGGAGGCGGTGGCGGTGGCGGCTCGACCACGGGCGGCGCCGGGCGCGAAAACTCGATGGTCATCGGCGGAATTTCCGGCGGCACGATCGGCAGTTCCTTGATCGGCTGCTGATTGACCCAATAGATCACCGCGCCATGCACCAGCAACGCCAGCACGCCGAGCAGGATCGATTCGCGTCGGCTCAGGATGCCTTTGGGCGCCCGCTGCAAACGCAACTGGCCCAACGGCACGCGATGCACCCGGCCGAGGTCGACCAACTCGCCACTCGGCGCCTGGCGCCAAAGCACCTCATGTGCGCCGGCGGCGGTCTGGACATTGCCCATTGATTAACTCCCTGCGGTCTCTTTTCGAATAACCCCATACGCCCGCTTATCCATCCCCCGCGCGGCGTATCGACGGGCTAATCATTGGGCCAGACGCTTATCTCTTAAAGTAATCTTTGAAGTTATGGATAGATCCGGATCGAATATAAAAAACGGTCAAATTCGCCAAAGCCACGTCGTACAAGGCTTGCAGCGAAGCGCCGGAAAAACGATGCTTTTCGAGCATTGAAAGTATTCGTGGAAGGCATCGTTTTATGAGGAAAGAAGATAACAACCAACTAACAACCGCGTGTATCACCCACAAACGAAAACAGGCTGATGCATGTTCAATGCATCAGCCTGTTGTTTATTACAGCGATGTTTATTGCTTGACGAATTCGCCACCCAACGTCACTACATCACCATCGAAGTTATTGCGCGAACCCGCAGCCCGTAGTCGGGAATAGTTGTGATCCGGCGAGAACAGCGTCCAGGCTTGGTAACCAGTGCCGTCATTCAACCCGGTGAGGGTGATGATGGTAGGTTGGCCAGTGCTGTTCTGGAAGTGATAATGCCCGTAAGCGACATCGTAGTTCACCCCGCCCTGGCTCAGTTTGCCACTGAAGGTGCCATTCGAATCATTACCATCGGTAATAACCAGTTTGGCGCCAGAGTTGGAGTTTACGTAAGTACCATTAATGCTCGACATGGTTCGACTTCCTTTATCTGTTAAATAAGTGTCTTCCGATGAGAGCAAGTTTCCTCCTGGAAACTCACGAAACAGAGCATGGTTCGACAATCGTTTATTGTCCACGGAGAAACGCAGTTATCGTTCGACGAAAAAGCGATAGTCACTATGCAAAGTCTTCATAAGTAATTCCGAAACCATCAAGCATTACTTCCGCCAGCACTAAGCCGGTAATTCGGATTAGCCATGACCTTGGTCGAATCACGCATCTCTGGCGGCGTTGGCATCACATGCCGCAAAGCCTCTCAATACAACCCCGCCGCCTTGCACGCATCGACGAAGTTCGCGCCCTTTTTGTCCATGGCGGTTTTGACCAGCGTATTGGCTTTTTGCAGCGCGAGGCTGGGTTTGGCCCATTGTTCGGGGGGCAGCGGTTGGGACCAGATCTGCACGCGTTCGGGTAAGGTCGGACGCCCCTTGCGGTGGGCCCACTCGGCGATCAGGTAGGGCATTTTCCAGAAGGTCAGAACGCGGCGGACGTACCACCAGCGTAATGGCCATGGGGATCGTTTGGAGTATCCCCAGCGCTGTCTCTGCTCGGGCGTCAAATGACCTCCGCCATCGTCCAGACGCCCTAGCGCTCTCGCGTCAAGCCGTTCGATTTCAAACGTGTGCAGCCCTTCATAGGGCTTGAGTTCGTCTTCGGTCAGGGTGATGCCTAACGCGGCGAGCATGGGACTTGGCGTATCCACCAACTCCCCGTCTTCCATGTAATTACGAATGGAGGTCCACATGCCCAGCGCATGGGCATCGCTGGGTTGGGCCGACAGCACAAATTGCACGGTGTCGTGCTCTTCGTCTTCCAGGCCCATGCCAAAGGTGTAGTTGCGCATGGCGCCGTAGCTGGTGATGCCCTGACTGCTTGCGACCCAGGCCACCACGCTTTCCCATGGAACGATCAGGACGCGGTGAGTGGTGTCGTCGATGTAGCAGACTTCGCGGCGTTGGCGGTTGAAGCGGATGGGGTAGCTTTTGGCCAAGGTTCGGACGTTGGAAAGCATGCCGTAGATGAAGGCTCCAAGCGGGAGAATGGATAAAAGCATGTAACTGGAAAACACCTTGATAGCATTGATAAGTTCGTTAAGTGGCGCGCGAATATTTTCTGGATAAAAAAGCATCCAATACAAAACTACAAAACAGGGGACTACAAATGCAGTGAACAAGACCATCCATATAATGATCGCCAATCTTTTCCCCAACTCCACCATCCCGAAGTTGTTACCGCCCAACTCCAGATAAGTCTCCTTCATTGCCGAAAAGTTACGGCGAGAGACTGGCGTCTGCCCCGTATAAACCGGCAAAGGGGCGAGAAATAGGGTTTCATTCAAACCCTTGACCCGTAGTTGCCCGGCACTGGGTCGCTGACTGCGAATGTCCGGTGCGGGCTCGGTGTTTTCAGCTTTGTTTCTGCGCTTGAACAACTTCCTAAACATCAACCGTCGCCATTTCTTCTCGGGTAAATAACCAGTAAGGAGCCTTGCCAGTACCGTTCGGCAACGTGTCCACCGGGTCGAGTTTGAACCTGCCCTTGGCAGGCAGGCGTACGCCCCGCTCCGTCGCGATGTACAAATTACGCAGTACAAAACAGGTGCGGTGGATCAAATCACGTTCGGCCAGTTGGTAACCGATGTTGAGGCCCAAGGAGAAATACAACGAACTCAATGCAGCCCCGCCGCCTTGCACGCATCGACAAAGTTCGCGCCCTTTTTGTCCATGGCGGTTTTGACCAGCGTGTTGGCTTTTTGCAGCGCGAGGCTGGGCTTGGCCCATTGTTCGGGGGGCAGCGGTTGGGACCAGATCTGCACGCGTTCGGGTAAGGTCGGACGCCCCTTGCGGTGGGCCCATTCAGCGATCAGGTAGGGCATTTTCCAGAAGGTCAGGACGCGGCGGACGTACCACCAGCGTAATGGCCAGGGTGTCCGTTTGCCGTAGCCAAAACGGTGGCGCTGTTCGGCAGTTAGATCTCCGCCGTCATCGTCCAATGAGCCCATGAAGCGTGCTCCCTTGCGTTCGATCTCAAAGGTATGCAGCCCCTCGTAAGGTATGAGTTCTTCTTCCGTTGGCGTAAGCCCCAATACGACAAGCATAGGGTTCGGGGTATCCACCAACTCCCCGTCTTCCATGTAGTTACGAATGGAGGTCCACATACCCAGTGCATGGGCATCGCTGGGTTGGGCCGACAGCACAAATTGCACGGTGTCGTGCTCTTCGTCTTCCAGGCCCATGCCAAAGGTGTAGTCGCGCATCGCGCCGTAGCTGGTGACGCCCTGACTGCTCGCAACCCAGGCCACCACGCTTTCCCATGGGACGATCAGGACACGATGGGTGGTGTCGTCGATGTAGCAGACTTCGCGGCGTTGGCGGTTGAAACGGATTGGGTAGCTTTTGGCTGAGGCATAGACGCCGGATAGCATGCCGTAAACCATGGCTCCAATCGGGAGAATGGATAAAAGCATGTAACTGGAAAACACCTTGATAGCATCGATAAGATCGTTGAACGGCGTAGGGAAATTTTCCGGATAGAAAAACACCCCCTGCATAATCACAAAACAGGGGACTACAAATGCGGTGAACAAGACCATCCCGATTCCACTTGCAAGAATTTTCCCCTGCTCAACCATCCCCCGGTTATTTCCTCCCAACTCCAGATAGGTCTCGTTTATTTCCGAAAAGTTACGGCGAGAAATCTGCGCTTGCCCCGTGTATACCGGCAGCGGTGCCAGGAACAGGGTTTCATTCAAACCCTTGATCCGCAGTTGCCCGGCACTGGGTCGCTGGCTGCGAATGTCCAGTGCGGGCTCGGTGGCTGTGGATTTGCTTTTGCGCTTGAACAGTTTCCTAAACATCGACCGTCGCCATTTCTTCTCGGGTAAATAACCAGTAAGGAGCCTTGCCAGTACCGTTCGGCAACGTGTCCACCGGGTCGAGTTTGAACCTACCTTTGGCCGGCAGGCGTACGCCCCGCTCCGTCGCGATGTACAAATTACACAGCACAAAACAGGTGCGGTGGATCAAATCACGTTAGGCCAGTTGGCAACCGATGTTGAGGCCCAAGGAGAAATACAACGAACTCAATGCAACCCCGCCGCCTTGCACGCATCGACGAAGTTCGCGCCCTTTTTGTCCATGGCGGTTTTGACCAGCGTGTTGGCTTTTTGCAGCGCGAGGCTGGGCTTGGCCCATTGTTCGGGGGGCAGCGGTTGGGACCAGATCTGCACGCGTTCGGGTAAGGTCGGACGCCCCTTGCGGTGGGCCCATTCAGCGATCAGGTAGGGCATTTTCCAGAAGGTCAGGACGCGGCGGACGTACCACCAGCGTAATGGCCAGGGTGTCCGTTTGCCGTAGCCAAAACGGTGGCGCTGTTCGGCAGTTAGATCTCCGCCGTCATCGTCCAATGAGCCCATGAAGCGTGCTCCCTTGCGTTCGATCTCAAAGGTATGCAGCCCCTCGTAAGGTATGAGTTCTTCTTCCGTTGGCGTAAGCCCCAATACGACAAGCATAGGGTTCGGGGTATCCACCAACTCCCCGTCTTCCATGTAGTTACGAATGGAGGTCCACATACCCAGTGCATGGGCATCGCTGGGTTGGGCCGACAGCACAAATTGCACGGTGTCGTGCTCTTCGTCTTCCAGGCCCATGCCAAAGGTGTAGTCGCGCATCGCGCCGTAGCTGGTGACGCCCTGACTGCTCGCAACCCAGGCCACCACGCTTTCCCATGGGACGATCAGGACACGATGGGTGGTGTCGTCGATGTAGCAGACTTCGCGGCGTTGGCGGTTGAAGCGGATGGGGTAGCTTTTGGCTGAGGCATAGACGCCGGATAGCATGCCGTAGACGAAGGCGCCAATCGGGATAATGAAAAGGAGAGAACCAGTGGCGAACACCTGTACAGCATCCCCAACAATGTCGAAAAATCTTCGATCAATCTCCGGAGGGCTAAAAGCAACGAGCCATAGACAAATAAGCACGGGTGCAAAAAATGCAGTACACAAAACCATCCATATCTGAAAGGCCAATCTTTTTCCCAACTCCACCATCCCGAAGTTATTACCTCCCAGCTCCAGATAGGTCTCGTTCATCTCCGAAAAGTTACGGCGAGAAATTTGCGCCTGTCCGGTGTATACCGGCAACGGGGCGAGGAACAACGTTTCATTCAAACCCTTTACCCGCAGTTGCCCGGCACTGGGTCGCTGGCTGCGAATGTCCGGTGAGGGCTCGGTGTTTTCAGCTTTGTTTCTGCGCTTGAACAACTTCCTAAACATCAACCGTCGCCATTTCTTCTCGGGTAAATAGCCAGTAAGGGGCTTTGCCTGTGCTGCTCGGCATGCTCTCCACCGGGTCGAGTTTGAACCTGCCCTTGGCCGGCAGGCGTACGCCCCGCTCCATCGCGATGTACAAATTACGCAGCACAAAACAGGTGCGGTGGATCAAATCACGTTCGGCTTCCAGTTGGTAACCGATGTTGAGGGCCAGGGCGAAATCCGTTGTTTGCAGAGAGTCGCTGATGGGCAGATGTAGCGTCAGCGCTTCGTCTTCCAGACTGACTACCATTGCCGTAGCCACCCACGCCGCGCTGCACTCCTGCCAGCGCACGGGGGGTAACTGGGCGCTGTAGGGGCGAGGAATGTGCAGATTACGGGTTTGCTGATAGACCAGCAGTTGCAATTGGCGACTGTCCATTTCCTGCGTTCGAACGCCGGGCAGCACCAATTTCAAGTAGGTACGCTTATCGTCGCGGAGCAGTTCGCACGTCGGTTGCTGCACCACCTTCGCCAACGCAGTCCAGTCATCTAGCAGACTGCGTTGCAAGTTTGCCGTCCCCCAAGCACTGGCTTGCAGCCATTTTTGCATTGCTGTCAGATTGAAGTAGTTGTAAAGACCTTCACCCATCAATTGCAGGGCGGTGCCGATTAAACCCACCAGGTTGGCTTTAGCGCCGATGCTGAGCAGTCGCGGGCTGGCTTCCGCCCAAGCCAGAGCCCGCAGTTCGGAGGGAGTTTTCAGGATTTTGTTAATGATCGATGTCGTATGAAGGGCGCCCCAGGTATTGGTGCCCATCAAAACTCCGTCACCGGCCATTTGCAGGCTCGTAGCCGCCAAGCCTTTGTAATCGCCTGCGGCCAGCGCTTTCCCCCATTGCTGAGAGTGCTTGCCTAAATCAATTGCGGCGGCCAAAGCACCAAACCCAAATGCGCCGGTCCCTGCAATACCGGCCCAGCGCCCCAGACGGCTCATCGTATTGAGCTTGCCAGCAGCACTGTCCATTTGCTCAATATGCGCTTGAAAAATCGTCACTGACAGGCCTTGTATCGCCGCAAATCCCGCAGCCGACATACCCACAAATGACTCAAAGAGCACGCCCCACTCAGCGAGAGACGGCATAGTTTTTTTATCCAACGCACTCAACACCTCAACAAACTTCTGCCCCTGAAACACAAACAACACCAGCGCAACCCCATCACCCCCAGATTTCAGCGCGCTACTCAGAGGCTTGCCAAACGTCCCCATCGCACGGAAATCCCGCACCGTGCGGTGCATTTCGTCACGCAGGGCCGGCGCCATCCCATCAACCACCGTGCCGATTTGCCCAGGGTGGCCACTGCCGACGGTCAAGGCCCGACTGAGGCTGTCCTCCAACGGCGCCAGCGCGGCCCGGAGTTGATTGATGCGCTGGTTGTAAATCTGTTCGCCACCCGGTGCCACCAGACCGCTGGTGACCCGCAACAACTCACGACGGCGCAGTTTGTAGGTTTCCTTGAGCTGGCCGCGCAGGTCGAGGGCGGTATCGCGGGTCTTGTTGAACGCCTGGATTTCAGAAGCCGACGCCGCCCGCAGCGTCAAACCACTGCGGGAGAACTCGCGCAGCAGTTGCAGGCGTGCCGGTGCGCCGATGTCGCGTATAAAGCCGTTGGGATCGATGGGTTGTTGCCGTTTAAATTCGTTATGCGCCCTGTCCAGTTGGTCCGCTGCGGTCAACTGATGCGCTGGAATGTAAGCGCTATCGAGCAGACCCTGCAGCCCCCGAAACCGCGTATTCAAATCCACAAAATTGGGCAACCGCTCAGTCATCAAACTGTTGAACTGGTTGGCGAGCACATTGACGCTGGCAAGACTCTCCTGGGCCGTGCCCACTTTGATCGAGAAGCTGCTCAGGTCCGCCAGTTTTTTGCTCACCTCCAACTGGTCCTTCAGCGCCAGTGTTTCCAGGCCCGGTACGACGGTGAGCAGGTTTTGCTCCAGATAAGCAGCCAGTTTTTCCGTCGCGGCGCGATTCCAGCACAGGGCGGCCACGCAGACGAATTCGGTTTCCAGGCGATGCTTGATGAGCGCATCGTTTTGGAAGTCGTAATACCAGGCCGCACGGTGAAAATAGCCACCGGTAATCATGCTCAACCGGTCTTCGCGGATGGTCTGAAGTCGTTGGTGCCAATGACTCAGCAAGATTTGCTGTTGGCTGACGAACGCTTCCATGCCGGCCCGGTTGACCAGGTCATCAATGCCGCGCTGGCCGATGGCTTTACCGTATAGCGCCTCCCAGGTTTGCAGGTTGAGCGTGGTGATGGTGCTCTGGTGCTTTTGCCAAAGCACCTCTCCCAGCGCGTCTCGCAGAGTGAGGTGGGCTCGAGCATGAGGATTGGTTTTGGCGGCCTCTCGCCAAAACGCCTCGTCGCCATAAAGGCCTGCTCCCCTGTCGTCACGTTTGGCCCGCAAGTAGTCATAAATCGTGTTCTGCTGCTCGGCGGAGGTGTCGTCCTTCAACGCTTTGACTTGGGGATCTGTCGCCTCCAGAGCCTCTAGACGCGCCGAACTCACCTCGTACAAGGACTGGATGTAAGCGCCCGTCAGGTACTTACGCTGCACCGCATCGTCGGCACTCCATTGCTCGATCCAGTCACCCACCTTCAGTTGTGCGCTGGCCAGATCACGCATGACGCCAAAGTCATCGCGCAACACCAAAAACAGGTAGTCATTCTGATAGGGGCCGAGCACCTGGCCGGTGAGTGTTTCAATCGCTGTCTCCTGAAACAGCGGCGTGTCCTCCCAGGCATAGGGCTGACTTTCTCGCGGGTCGGCGCCTTCAGGCAATGCCTTGACCGGGGCTGGCACGGCAACACCCTGAGCATCGGTTTTCGGGGTGTTTTCTGCCGCTTCCGCCAGCCACTTTTTGGCCTGCTGCTGACTTAACAAGTCAGTGCCGCCATTGGCCGGACAGGCCTTGGCCAACTCGATGCATTGCATCAAACGTTCACGCTCGGCGCTGTTCTTGAGCACTTGTGAACACTTGTAAGCCGTCCACTGAATTTCTGAGTAGTTGGCGTACAACGTGTGCTGCCGGGCAAAGACCAGGTGTGGATCACCGACCGAAACAGTGCGCGTGTCGCCGGCGACCTCTTGGCTGCTCCATAACAGCTTGGTGATCTGCCCGTTTTCAATGCGGTATTCGTGCAGATAGGCCGTGTCGTTGTCGATGATGTATAGGTAGCCATCGCGCAACAATCGGATGCCCAAGGGCTGACTGCTCAGCGTGAGCGGCATGGCGAGTTCGGACGAGGGATCGAGGTGTTCGACCAGCCCGTATCGCAGCGGCAGCAGTTGCACTTTTGGGCTCATCAAAGCGCATTGCCCCACCGGTGAACGGACGTCGTTGGCACGCGTGGCCATGGCGGCGGCGTTGGCATCGATTGAGGCCGTTTGTCGGGCAGTCACAGTCGGCCTCCTTGCGGGTCAGCGGCACGGCTGCGAGCCAGCTCCGCAGCACGTTGCACACGCGTCAAAGGGGATTGCGCCGTAGGTACCGTTAGCAGCTCGACAATGTCCGCATGGTCGCTCACCGGTTGCCCGGCCAAATAGCCAAAGACATTGGCGTAGAGGGTGATTTCCTGCTCCGACGTGAAGCCTTGCCGATAGGCTTCTTCAGCCACCTTTTGGGCATAACGCAGGCGTTCTTGCGCTGGATATGACGCCATGAACTCGGGGAAATACGTGTGCAGGTGCTCACTCAAGTCGAGGACTGAACGCCGAAACGCCACCTCCCCCAGCGCCGTAAGCTCCTCGTCCGTCAGTCGATAGCGGTCGAGGGTGTCTGGCGCCGCTTGCTCAGGGCGTGCGTGTTGGTGCCAGGTCGCCTGGAGGCTGTCGGGTAAACACATCAGTTCGACGGGGCCAAACCAGCGGGAGTTCTGCGCTTGTTGTGCCAGAACAAGCAGTGGATGAATGACCGCTGGATCGGCAAAGCGCGGCATAACCTCAATGCCGCCGGGGTGTTCGACGGTCAGCAGGCGACGCCAATGCGAACAAAGCGTGGTCGCGTCCGTCGCACTGAACAGCAAGTAGCCCCATTCCAGGGCGGCGTTTTCCTGGTAGTACGCCAGCAGTGAGTCGTGCTTGCCGTCGAGCGAGATCAAACAGGGCGATATATCTGATAACTCATGCCAGCGCGTGCCTTGGTAAAGGCAATACGTCGGGTTATTCCAGCGATGCAGACGTTGCGCCAGGTTTGACACGCTTACACCATCAAGCAGCAAGTAAGCCGGCATCGTCCAAGGCAAATCGTCCGGCAGTGGCGGCGACTTAAACATTGGCAGGCTCACTCTGCTGTTTCGCGGCTTCGCATACGGCGCAAATCGGCTGTTTGGCCATCAAGGCCAGGCGCTGAGCCTGGGGCAGCAGGGGAGCTTCCTTTGCGGCTGACGTGACCTGTTCAGCCGACAACGCCAGGAGTGGTGGGAGACCCGCCACTGGCGAGCCGCCCTCGACAATGGCCACGCTGCTGAAGATCCCGCCGGCGTTGATCACGAGGTGATGACCGCCGGCCGTGAGTATCAGGCTCGTACCCGCATCGATCACCACTTGGCTCGCAGTGACACGGGCATGCGGCCCGGCCTGAATCACCAGCGTCCCGGCCGCCGTGGTGCTGCTGTTGCCGCCGATGCTGATCAGCTCATCGCTGCCGATCACCGTGTTGCGCAGGCCTTGGGTGGTGTGCGTCTCATCGCCCTTGATCAGGCTGGCACTGTGGTTGTCGACCTGTTCAAAGCGGTCACGGCCAATCAGGCTGTGGCTGTCGCGGCTGATCTGTTCGCGGCGGTCGTTACCGACTTGTGTGTCGCTGTCGTTGAGGATCAGTTGCTCGATATCACGCTG
>NZ_JBIWEL010000019.1:0-19134 GCF_044762525.1 Pseudomonas sp. NPDC096950
ACCACCTGATCCCATCCCGAACTCAGCAGTGAAACGATGCATCGCCGATGGTAGTGTGGGGTTTCCCCATGTGAGAGTAGGTCATCGTCAAGATTGAATTCCGAAACCCCTGTCTGCTAACGCAGACAGGGGTTTTGTCGTTTTGGAGCAGGTAAAACTTCACACGACAGGAAAGGGCTTAAAGCTAACCCGGAAGCTCTAGCACGCCGTTCGGCGGGAATCCGCTACGAATCCCAACCATTTCAGACAATTCCCTAAGATTTCTCCCGCTCGTGCCGAAAGACTGGTGAGACATGCGTGCACCAAAGTAGAGCGGCCCTCAGAAAGCCGTCTGCGCTGTTACATGGAATGTTGCAATCCGGAACGCATCCCCACTTTTTGCATAAGAAGTCCTATGAAATGAATCTCAAGTTCAGCCATAAAATCCTGCTGGCCGCTTCAGGCGTCGTGGTGCTGGCTTTTGCGTTGTTCACTTTGTACAACGACTATTTGCAGCGAAACACTATTCGGCAAAACCTCGAATCCTCTGTCCAGCAAGCCGGCGATCTAACCGCCAGCAGCGTGCAGAACTGGATGAGTGGCCGCGTGCTGGTGTTGGAGAACCTGGCGCAGAACGTCGCCCATCAAGGTGCGAATGCCGATCTGCCTGGCTTGGTCGATCAACCGGCCTTCACCTCGAACTTCCAGTTCACTTACGTCGGCCAGGCCAACGGTGTATTCACCCAGCGCCCGGACGCGAAGATGCCGGACGGCTATGACCCACGTCAGCGCCCTTGGTACAAACAAGCCGTCGCTGCCGACAAGACCATGCTGACTCCGCCTTACATGGCTGCGGTTGGCGGTCTGGTGGTGACGATTGCCCTGCCGGTGAAAAAGAACGGCGAACTGCTCGGTGTTGTTGGCGGTGACCTGAGCCTGGAAACCCTGGTCAAGATCATCAACTCGGTAGACTTCGGCGGCATCGGTCACGCGTTCCTGGTCAGCGCCGACGGTCAGGTGATCGTCAGCCCGGACAAAGACCAAGTGATGAAGAACCTGAAAGACATCTACCCGAACTCTGGTGTACGCATCGAGAAGGGTAATCAGGACGTCACCCTGAACAAGCAGGACCGCATCCTCTCGTTCACCCCGGTCACCGGTTTGCCGAACGCTGAGTGGTACATCGGTCTGTCGATCGACAAGGACAAGGCCTACGCTCCGCTGAGCCAATTCCGCACCTCGGCATTGATTGCGATGTTTATCGCCGTGAGCGCCATTGCAGTGCTGCTGAGCCTGCTGATCAATGTGCTGATGCGTCCGCTGACCACCATGGGCCGCGCGATGCAAGACATCGCCCAGGGTGAAGGTGACCTGACCCGTCGTCTGGCCGTGGAAAGCAAAGATGAGTTCGGTGAACTGGGCGGCGCTTTCAACCAGTTCGTGGAGCGGATTCACGCGTCGATTTCCGAAGTGTCTTCGGCAACCCGTCAGGTCCATGACCTGTCCCAACGAGTCATGGCTTCGTCCAACGCCTCGATCATCGGTTCCGACGAACAAAGTGCCCGCACCAACAGCGTGGCTGCCGCCATCAACCAACTCGGTGCCGCGACCCAGGAAATCGCCCGCAATGCTGCCGATGCGTCGCAGCACGCCAGCGGCGCGAGCGAGCAAGCTGACGACGGTCGTCAGGTGGTGGAAAAAACCATCCTGGCCATGACCGAGTTGTCGCAGAAAATCAGCCTGTCCTGCACCCAGATCGAAACCCTGAATGCCAGCACCGACAACATCGGGCACATTCTGGATGTGATCAAAGGCATCTCCCAGCAGACCAACCTGCTGGCACTCAACGCGGCCATCGAAGCGGCCCGTGCCGGTGAAGCCGGTCGTGGTTTTGCGGTGGTGGCGGATGAGGTGCGTAACCTCGCCCATCGCACCCAGGAGTCGGCAGAAGAGATCCACAAGATGATCACTTCGCTGCAGATCGGTTCTCGCGAAGCGGTGACCACCATGAACGCCAGCCAGGTCTCCAGCGAAGAGAGCGTTGAAGTGGCAAACCAGGCCGGCCTGCGACTGGTCAGCGTGACCCAGCGCATCGGTGAAATCGACGGCATGAACCAATCGGTGGCCGCGGCGACCGAAGAGCAGACCGCGGTGGTGGAAACCCTTAACGTCGACGTCAATCAGATCAACCTGCTGAACCAACAAAGCGTGGCCAACCTCAATGAAACATTGAAGGATTGCGATGCGTTGTCGTTGCAGGCCAATCGTTTGAAGCAGTTGGTCGACAGCTTCAAGATCTGATTCTGGTCAGTTCTACCGCGTTATCGTTCTTCGCGAGCAAGTCGAATCGTCGCACCGCCGCTCCCACATTTGATCGCATTCTTTCAGACAGAATTCGGCCAACCTGTGGGAGCGGGCTTGCTCGCGAATGCGGTGCTTCAGTCACCGCTGAGCCGAAGCCTTACGCAAACAGCTTCAACACATTATTCATCGCATCATCGGCAAAGCCCTGCACGAAGTCCTTGAACCCCGGTAATGCCTCGGCGCCGCCCTGGGCAGGTTCGGCGATGATGGTCCAGGTTGCCCGGGACTTGCCTGCTCCCAGAGATTCCACATTCATCGCCGCCCACAAATTGGCCACGCCCAAGGTGTTGTAGATCGTGGTCCAGGTCATGCTCAGCGCGTGGTCGTCCCGGGAGTTGAGTTGCTCGACCACCAGGTTGCCGTCCTTGAAGAATTTCTTGCGCAGGGACGACACGCCGTCGCCGGTCATTTCGATGTGCGACAGCGCCGGGATGAATTGATCGAAGCCGGCAAAGTTGCCGACCACCGCCCAGACTTTCGCCGCGTCCGCAGGCACGTCTACCGAAGACGCTACGTGGCAGCCGTGAGGGTTTTGGATCAGGGTATCGGGTTGCAGGGTTTTCATGGTCTTGCTCCAGTGGGGTGGTTCAGATGAAGTTGATTTCTTTGAGGTAGTCGCAGCCGCGACGCAGCAGCGCCGGGGATTTTTGTGGGTAGTGCGCGCCCATCTGCCGGACGCCGGCCTGTGCGTTGTCGTGGCCGATCATCGAGATGTCGCCGATGTCTTCCTCGAAGCCGTTGAGGTAGAAACCCAGCACGCCGAACAACGCGTTGTCGCTGTCGACCCGGCCCAGTTGCTGCTGCCAGTCGGCGACGCTGACCATCGAGAATTCCCGACCGGCTTCGCGAAACGAATCGACGTAGGCATCCCAGCTCAGCGGTTCGGGGTTGTGCAGGTTGAACACCGCGTGTTCTGGCTGATAACGGCTGGCATGGAACGCGATAAAACGGGCGAGGAAGTCCACCGGCATCAAGTCAAAGTTCAGGGAGAACTCAGGCACTTGGCCGAGCTGGATCGAGCCCTTGAGCATCAGCATCAAGCGATTCTTGTGCGGCTGGCACACACCCGTGAGGCTGTTGAAACTGATATTGCCGGGGCGATACAGATTGACCCGCACACCGCGCTCCCGCGCCCGCTCAAGGATTCGCTCGCCGACCCATTTGGACAGGTTGTAGCCGTTCTTGATGTAGATCGGCGGGGTCTGCGCAGCGGGCAACTCCAGCACCCGGCCATCGTCAGAAATCGTGCTGGAAGCCGAGAGCGTCGAGACGAAGTTGAAGATCTTCTTGCTGCGCCCTTCACACAACCGCAGACACTCGAAAATCGGCTCGACGTTATCCCGTGCCAGCGACTCGTAATCGAGTACGTGATTGACGTTGGCCGCGTTGTGCACCAACGCGCCGAACTCCCGATCCAGTCGCTCGTAGACGTCCTCCGCGAGCCCCAAAGAAGGGCGCGTGATGTCCGCTGCATAAACCCGTACCCGATGCAGGTCCAGGTGTTCCAGACGATTCTCGCGCAACGCCTGGGCGAAGCGTTCCGCCGCCGATTGCCCGCCACCGTCGCGCACCAGGCACGCGACTTCAGTGGCGCCCCAGGCGAGCAACGCTTCGACGATGTGTACGCCGACAAAACTGTTGGCCCCGGTGACGATCACCTTGTGCACATCGCCCATGCGGCTGATCGGCAGCGGCTGCACATCCAGTTCACGGAAGGCATCGGCCATGGCCTGCACGCTCAGCACTTCTTCGGTGCCCGAACCACGGACCAACGTCGCCAGTTTCGTGATCGTGGGCAGCTCGATAAAGCGGTTGATCGAGATGCTACGCCCAAACTCCTCACGCAGACGCAGCAACATCCGCGACAGCAGGATCGAGTGGCCACCCAGATTGAAGAAACTTTCGTCAGTGGAAATATCACTCGCCGGCAGCTCCAGCAATTCGGCCCAGATCTCCAGCAACAGTTCTTCATCGGCACTGGTGGGCAAGCGCCGAGCGCTGTTCTCCAGCACGTTCACCGGCAACGACAACAGCGCCTTGCGATCAACCTTGCCGTTACTGGCGAACGGCATGTTCTCCAGTTCAGTCCACGCGCCGGGTTGCATGTAGTCCGGCAGGAACTGCACAGCGTGAGCTTTCAGCGCCTCGCGAGCGGCGCCGGGTTGGTCTTCCTGGGGTTGGGCGAGGAACGCCAGAATCCGTCGCTGACTGTCGATGACCACTGCCACTTGCCGATAGAGCTGACTGTCTCGCAGGCAACGTTCGATCTCCTCCGGCTCGACCCGGAAGCCGCGGATCTTCACCTGATTGTCCCGCCGCCCGCACAGTTCGATACCGTCTCGAGTCCACTTCGCCATGTCGCCGGTGCGGTAGGCGCGCAGGCTTTCACCGCTCGGCAGGCTCAGGTTCAGATAACGTTCGGCGGTCTGTTGCGGGTTGTTCAGATAACCCAGGCACACACCCGGGCCGACGATGTACAACTCGCCGACGGTCTGCTCGGCCACCGGTTGAAAGCCTTCATCGAGAATCAGCACCTGGCTGTTGGTAATCGGGCCGCCGAGGGTGCGGTTGTTGTCACCGGGTCGCAGTTGCCGCGCGGTGATCAGCACCGTGGCTTCGGTCGGGCCGTAAAGGTTGTAGAGGTTGCCCTGGCGGGTCAGTTGCTCGATGACGTAGGGTTCGCACACGTCGCCGCCGGTCATGACGTGATCCAGCACTTGCAACTGATCCAGCGGCAGAATGCTTAACAGCGCCGGCGGCAGGAAGGCGTGGCTGAGTTGTTGATTGCGGATCAGCGCCACCAGTTGCAACGGATCGCGGCGCTGGTCGTCGCTGGGCACGATCAGCTCGGCGCCTTGCAGCAACGTCGGGAAAATATCGATCAGCGATGAGTCAAAACTCAGCGACGAAAACTGCAACACCCGACTCTGTTCGGTCAGTTGCACGTAGTCGGCATACCACGCGGTGAAGTGCGCGAGGTTGGCTTGGCTGAGCAACACGCCTTTCGGGTGCCCGGTGGTACCGGAGGTGTAGAGCGCCATGCACGGCGCGTCGAGCGCGGGTCGCTGTTGCATCAACGGCAGAGCGAGATCCACGTCGTCGACGTCGATACGGCTGATGTCCAGTCCCGGCATCTGCTCCGCCAGCGGATGCGCGCCGTCATGCAGCAACAACACCGCCCCGGCGTTCTCCAGAATGTATTGCTGACGTTGCAGCGGATGGCTCGGCTCCAGGGGCAGGTACACCGCGCCGCTGCCGAGAATCGCCAGAATCCCTGCATACAACGCGCTGCATTTGGGCAGGCAGATACCGACCACCAACGAGCCTTGATGCTGATCAAGCAACGGCTGCAAACGCTGCTGGATCGCCCGGCTGTGAGCATGCAATTGGCGATAGCTCAGGGACGTGCCGGCGATATTCAGCGCAGGTCGCTCGGCGCATTCGATAAAGCGCTGCTCAAGCCGCTCGATCATCGGGATCTGGCCCAGTTGCAGCAACCCGTCGTGCGCGGTGAGGTTGAGTTGATGGACGAAGGCCAGGTGCTCGAGAAACAGCAGATTTTCTACCCGCTCAAAATCAACCGGTGTCGCCGTTTCGCTGAGCTGGAAATACTCGGCATCCCGGGAAAACCGGCTGACCAGCAGCGCCACATGGTCCACCAGTTCTGCCACCGCCCGCAGGCGCAACGACTGGCCGTTACCGGAAGGTTCGTCGGCAATCGGCACGCGAGTGAACAGCGTCGAACCGTAGGTGCACAGCAAGTCCAGGTTTGGCAGCCCCGACGATTCCCCAACACCCAATTGCAGCGTCAATCGCGGCACATCGCCGGCGTCGGCAAAAGCCACACTGGCATCGTCGATCAGTAAGTCGACGTTGCCCAACGTTCGCTCACCCGAAGCAGCCTGCCGCACCAGTGAATGTCCATGTTGTTCGAGCTCCAGCGCCAGGTCGTTCAAGGCCTGGCTCTGCCCTATAAGCACAATGTCGAGACGTCTCATGATGTTCTCCTCGTTAAACCAGGTAGTCGCTCAGGGCTTCTTGAACGCACGGCGAATCGAGCAGCGAACTGCTGCGGAAAAACCGCACGATGTTGGCAACCAACGGGTGATGGCGATTGATCGGGAAGGCCAGCCCCGACACTTCGCTCTTGAGTGCCCGGCGTGCGGCGTCACTGACCTGCAAGGACTCGATCAGGCGAAAGTCGAAGGACTTCTGGATGTCGTTGGTCAGGTAGTGCCCGATAAACACCGGCAGGATCTGCGCGATGCACTGGCGGTCGACTTCGCTCGCGGTATGCCAGTAGATGCGCACCAGTCGCGCCCAGAAACCGGAGTGGCGACCCTCATCCAACAAGTGGTCGGCCATCAGCCCCTTGATCGATTGCTTGACCGTGTCGTCCTTGGCAAACGCCGCGACATCGCCGGTCACGGTGTTCTCGGCGATGGCCACGCAGATCAGCTCCACGGCGCTGCGCAGGTGTTCCGGTGCCAGCGCCACGGCGGCGGGAATCGCCCGGCTCAACTCGATTTCATCCGGCAGTTCGATCGGCGTGATGCCGGTCATGGCCACGGTCTGCTGCATGAAGTCCATCGCCACCAGGGCGTGGTAATCCTCGTCCACCACCACGGTCATGGCGTCGTAGCGGCAGGCGAACGGGAAAGCCACGGCGAAGCGATTCTTGGCGATGCTGCGCGCGGTCTTGTCGACGATCTCGGTTTCAAAAATCACCACGTCGTTGATGAATTTGTAGAGCGTCTGCACCAGGGCGAAATCCCGTTGTTCCGGGCATTCGCGCAGGAAGGTTTCGCTCAGCACCAAGGGTTGGCGGCTCAACGGGTAGATCAGTTTGTCGTCGTTCTCCAGCACACGTCGGGGCCGGGTGCGAATGGTCGCGCGGCTCTCCCAGGCGTCGGCGAAGGATTGGTAGTCGGCGGCGTTCATGCGCTCACCTCACCGACGGTTTCGTTCATGCTGACGCGCAAGCCATCCCACAGGGCGATGCGGCTTTCCACCGCGGCGATGGCGCTGGCGTACACGTCTTCCTGACGTTGCGGGTCGCCATCGACCAGTCGCTCAAGGAGTTTTTCCGCAGCCGGGCCGTGGTCTTCGGAGTCGACTTCAATGTGGCGTTCCAGGTAGTAACGGAAGGTCGGGGCCTGGTCGAGGCCAATGCCCCAGTCGTCGAGAATCCGCTGGAACATCTGCGGGATCACGCTTTCCCGACCATGCAGGAACACCGCCGCCACGCTATGACCCGGCGCATGCAGCGCGGTGTGCAAGGTATGGCGCACGAACTGCGCGGCGGCGGGGTCGATGTCCACGCTTTGCAGCGCCACGTCGTAGCTCACACCTTCTTTTTGCAGCGCGACGAAGCGCTCCACCGCGACGGTGCTCGCACCGACTTCGCGCATCGCATCCAGGTACAACTCGAAATGGCTGTAGTGACCGCTGGCGGGGCGATCATCGGACTCTTCGCCGAGTACGATCTCGTTGATCAGCCGCGCCGCTTGCGGATCTCGCGGTGGCAGCCAGGGCAACTGCACGCAGGTCAGTTCCTGCTGCAGGCGCTTGGTCAGCGACATGAAATCCCAGACCGCAAACACATGGGTTTCCATGAAGCGTTGCAGGATCGACAACGAATGTATTTCGCCAAAGATCGGGTGAGCGCTAAGTTCGGCTTTCTTTTGGTTGAGACGGTCTTTAGTCGGTTTCATGGGCGAGCCTATAAGTAATCTGGAGTACCAATGGGGGGGGGTAAACAATTAGCGATAGTGGATGAGTGTTTTATCTGGGCGAGCGAAGGCCTCAATCGAATTGATGTGTATGAGTTCTGAAACAGTCTGTGTCACGCCTTGTAGAACTTAGGCCTGCAGCCTTGCTGGCCTGGATCCAATGGCGGCGGAGAAAAACTAATACATCAATAAAGTTCCCGGCAAGTTATTTTTATATTATTTGAAAGTTTAACTTTTTCGGGCGCGACAAGTTCCAATAAAACTTTCGGTTTAAGTTTTATTTGGATGAAGTTACTCCTTCCGGCTTATATAAGTCAGAATCGAATAAGAGAGTGAATGCCTCACTCAGAGCAACTATCAAACTGCGATCGTTGGTGTCATCTGGGGGGATGGAAGCTGGCCGGGAATACGCCGTTTACTTCCTTTCCCGTGGCAAGACTCCTTCCGTAGGTTCTTGGTGCGCAGACGGCTCCCGCGAGTGCGGTGCATCGGCGTTCATTGTTAAGTTGGCAGGCCAAGAGTGAGCGTAAATCAAGGCAGCCGCTATCGTTGGTGCGCCATCGTTGGCTGCAATTATCGGGCTTGAGGGGAAGTTGCAGGCTGGCCCCGGAGCAAGCAGGAGCGGCATCGTCCTACTGGGAGATGTTTGAGCGAATGGGGGATTTGTAAGGGGTTTTTACGCCGGGTAACCCGGGACGGGCTCAGCGATACACTGCGACAAGCGCCGGCGAGCACATTCGATGTGCTCGCGCGTGCCTGGGGTGGCGGTTTATCTCGAGGTTTTCTTGCCTGGGGTGGCGGTGCTTTCGAGGTAGCGTGTGATGACCTCGACACCACGATTGAGGTGATGCTCGAGCAGTTCTACTGAAAGCTTGATGTTCCGGTCTTCCACGGCGCGCAACAGGTTCCGGTGATCTTCCTGGGACAGTTTGCCCAGGCCCATCGCCTCAAGATTGAAGCGCAGGAAGCGCTCCTCTTCGTTCAATCCGTCTTCGACCAGTCGCAATAGCCGGCGATTGGGCGCCTTGCTGTACAGCGCCATGTGGAACAGGCGATTGAGTCGGCCGATCTCGGTGTAGTTGTGTTCGGTTTCCAATTCATCGATGTAGCGTGCCGCCTGTTCAAAATCGGCGGTTCCGAGCAAGGGAATCGAGCGACGCAAGGCTTCGGATTCCAGCAGGATCCGCAGTTCATAGGTTTCTGTAGCATCGCCCTGTACCAGAGCAGCGACCACGGCGCCTTTATGGGCGACGACATTGAGCAGCGATTGCGCTTCGAGTTGGCGCAATGCTTCGCGCACCGGCATGCGGCTGACGCCGAACAGGTCCGCCAGGTCTTGCTGGCGCAGTGCTGTGCCGCAAGGGATGCGTCCGTCGAGAATCGCCGAACGCAGGGTTTCTTCGATCACCGAACGCGCCAGGTGAGCGGGAATCGGCCCGTTGACCTTGATGCTGTTCAGAGGATTGGGCTTCTGTGTCACTACTACGCACCCTGAATGACTGAAGTTGGTTTTTGGATCCAAATGGACACTAGTGACTGTTATACAGGTTGTCAAACCTTGTAAAAGTTCGCAGCAACTTATGTCGAGGCCGCTGCCCTGAGGGATCTGCTGACGGTCGTGATCTTTTTTATGATTACTCACATATCAAGTTTAGCGCGCTGCAAGTGATCTCACCGTGCCATTGTCTTTTACCGGGCTAACCTGCACCATCAACCGATTTCCACCTGCCTACCCTGGATGCCTCGCATTGGCGGTACGTTTCGCAATCCCCCGGATGTTGCGCTGGCTGTGCTGCGCGCTGCTGCTGGCCGGCGTCATGCTGGGCGGGTTGCATGCCGACTGGGATTTTTCCCTGATCAGCCGCCGTGCCCAGGCACTTTACGGGCCATTGGGCGAGGGACAGCAACGCATCGATGCCTGGCAGCGCTTGCTGGCTACCCAGAAGCAGGTCGGCGAGATGGAAAAGCTTAACGTGGTGAACCAGTTCTTCAATAAACAAATGCGCTACGAAGAAGACATCGACCTTTGGCACGAGGTCGATTACTGGGAAACCCCCATCGAAGCCTTGTGGAAAGGCGCTGGCGACTGCGAAGACTACGCCATCGCAAAGTATTTCAGTTTGCGTCATCTGGGGGTTTCCAGTGACAAGCTGCGCATTACCTACGTCAAGGCGTTGCGCCTGAACCGGGCGCACATGGTGTTGACCTACTACTCGACACCCGAGGCGATGCCGCTGGTGCTCGACAGCCTGATCAACGAGATCAAGCCGGCCAGCCAACGAACTGATTTGCTGCCGGTCTACTCTTTCAATGCCGAAGGCTTGTATTTGCCCGGTGCCAAGGGCAACAAGAAAGTCGGTGACACCAAGCGCCTGTCCCGTTGGCAGGATGTGTTGAAGAAAATGCAGGCCGAAGGATTTCCGGTCGAGACGACTAACTAGGAGCACGCGCTCAGATGTCTTTGTTCAAACAGCTGTTGATCGCTATCTGCCTGTTCCTTGTGGTCGCCTTCACCGGCAGCTTCATGGTCAGCCTGGAGAGCTCGCGCACTCAGTACGTCAATCAGTTGCGCTCCCACGCCCAGGACGCCGCCACGGCGCTGGCGCTGTCCCTGACGCCGAATATCGACGACCCGGCGATGGTCGAGTTGCTGGTCAGCTCGATTTTCGACAGCGGCTACTACGCGAGCATCCGTGTGGTCGATCTCAAGACCGACCAGACCATCGTCGAGCGCAGCGGCATTCCGGCGGTGAACAACGTGCCGGACTGGTTCGTCAAAATGATCGGATTGGAAGCCGCTGGCGGCGATGCACTGGTCAGCCGTGGCTGGGAACAGGCTGCAAGGGTTGAGGTGGTCAGCCACCCGATGTTCGCCCTGGCCAAGCTGTGGCAGAGCGCGCTCGGGAGTCTTGGCTGGTTGCTGATCTGCGGCGCGGTGAGTGCGGTGTTGGGCGCGTTGCTGTTGCGTCGACAACTGAAGCCGCTCGATTACATGGTCAAGCAATCCCATGCCATCGCGCGCCGGGAATTCCTCAGCCTGCCGGAACTGCCACGCACGCCGGAACTGCGCCGGGTGGTGCAGGCCATGAACCAGATGGTCGAGAAGCTCAAGGCGCTGTTTCAGGAACAGGCCGAGCGCAGTGAAAAACTGCGGGTCGAGTCCTATCAGGACAACCTTACGGGCCTGGCCAACCGGCGTTATTTCGAAATGCAATTAAACGCCCGGGTGAGCAATCCGGAGCAAGCCAGTTCCGGTTATCTGCTGCTGTTGCGGGTTAAGGACCTGGCTGGTTTGAACCAGCGCCTGGGCGGGCAGCGTACCGATGATTTGCTGAAAGCGGTGGGCGAGCAATTGTCCCGCGAGTGCGCCAAATACCCGGAAACCCAGAACCTCGTCACGCGGATTCGCGGCGGTGAATTCGCCGTGCTGGCGCCAGGGCTGGTCCGCGAGGAAGCGCTGCAACTGGCGCAGAACCTCGACAGCGCGTTGGCGAGCCTGCATGCGACCGGCGCCACCGACGTAGCTTCGGTGGCCTCTATCGGGCTGGCGCCGTTTGTTCATGGCGATTCGCCGCAAGCGGTGCTCGGTCTGGCAGACCAGGCGTTGGCGCAGGCCGAAGGCCAGGGCGAGCAGAGCTGGGCGTGCCTGGATCACAGCGCGTCGGCCAGTGTCGGTGACGACCATCATGCGTGGCACACATTGCTTGATGGGGCATTGAATCAGCAGCGGTTTGAGCTGTATTTCCAACCGGTGGTGGCGAGTCATGACACCGCGCTGGTGCTGCATTACAAGGTGCTGTCGCGGTTGCTCGACGACCAGGGCCAGACCATTCCCGCCGGACGTTTCCTGCCGTGGCTGGAGCGCTTTGGCTGGACGGCGCGGCTGGACCGGCTGATGTTGGAACTGGTGCTTGGGCAAATGGCCGGGCATGAAGAATCCCTGGCGTTGAACCTGTCTTCGGCGACGTTGGCGGACCCGCAGGCGCTGAATCGAGTCTTCGAGATCTTGCGTCAGCATTCGAATCTGGGCGAGCGCCTGACCCTGGAAATCGGTGAAGAGCAGTTGCCTGAGCAAGCGGTGCTGGAGCAGTTGACCCGGCGTCTGCGCGAACTTGGGTTCTCCCTGAGCCTGCAGCGGTTTGGCGGGCGGTTCAGCATGATCGGCAACCTGGCGCGACTCGGGCTTGCGTACCTGAAGATTGATGGCAGCTACATCCGGGCGATTGATCAGGAGAGCGACAAACGTTTGTTCATTGAGGCCATCCAGCGGGCGGCGCACAGCATTGACCTGCCGCTGATTGCCGAGCGGGTCGAGACTGAGGGGGAATTGTCGGTGATTCGCGAGATGGGGTTGTATGGGGTTCAGGGGCAGTTGTTTGGTGAGCCCAAGCCCTGGAAGTAAGGTTTAGATTTGTGCTGTTTTTGAGTCCGTCTTCGCGAGCAAGCCCGCTCCCACATTGGAATGCGTTCCCCTGTGGGAGCGGGCTTGCTCGCGAAGGCGTCAGTAAAGGCACCGATGAAGGTGGGGTCTAGATCAACCCCGTCTCATCATCATCAATCAAATGACTCAACCCACCCAACGCTTCCCGGGCCTGGGTCCGGTCCATCAGTTTGGCTTGGGCGGCGGCCGGCAGGTCGGTGACGCGGATCACGCCTTTGCTGGTCAACACCTGGATCAAGTCGTCGAGTACCCGGATCATTTCCAGGTCGCTCTGCTTGAGCTGCTTGAGGCTGGTTTCCATCACTTCGTTGGCGTACCAGGCCTGGATTTCGTGGTTGTCGGCCGGCAGTGTTTCCGTGGCCTCGGCATAGGCCGCGGCTTCCACGCGCACCAATTGGCCCTGCGCATCGCGTTGCACGTAAAACATTGAGCATCCCTCAGAAATGGACCAGCGTCATGCTGTCAGCAGCATAGGCCAACTGTTGGCGAGTATGCGGTGCGGCGACGAAATCGTCACCGCCGAGATGGCCGCAAACGTGACGGCCGCCCCATAAGGGCGGCCGTTTTACGTGGCATCAGCTGTTGTTGTGATCGACTTTGATGGTCGGATCGCTACCGGCAATCAGGTTGTGCAGGTTGGCGGTAGACCAGTTGTTGCCTTCCAGTTTGATCGTCACATCCGGTGTCGCCGCTGCGGCATCCGCCGAGTTGAACTTGCCGGCCGAGCTGACCTGCAACGACGACACGCCATCGACCGTGGTGATCTTCAGGAAGTTGTCGATGGTGCTGCCGGTTTCGCCCTGCAACAAATCGCGCAGGTCGATACGGTCACCTTCGCTGGCCTTGAAGTCCTTGATCACGTCGTTGCCGGTGTCGCCCGCCTTCCACACAAAGGTGTCGGCACCCGAGCCGCCAATCAGGATGTCATTGCCCGAGCCGCCCATCAGCGTGTCGTTGCCGGTGCCACCGAGCAGGATGTCATTGCCCTTGCCGCCATCGAGCGTGTCGTTACCGCCCGAGCCGAACAGGATGTCATTGCCCGCACCGCCTAGCAGCGTGTCATTGCCGTCGTGGGCGCCGGACACGTCGAACGCGGTGTAGTGCTCGGTGATGAACTGGTGCACGTTGCTGGTGGTGACTTTGCTGACGTCCACGCCGGTTTGCTGGGCGACGAACGCCTGCATGGCCTGGTAACCCTCGCCGGCGATGCCGTTGAAGCTTACCAGGTCGCCGAACAGGATGTCGTTGCCGTCACCGCCGCTGACCGTGTCGGAACCTGGCAGCGTCGCTTCGGTGTGACCGATGATCGAGTTGGCCAGGTCTTTCGGGTCGATGTTGGTTTGTGGCGTTTTGTCCGAGTCGTAGGGTTTCAGGTCAGCCAGGGTCACGTCGCTGTTCAAGCCGATGGCTTCGACGTTCGACAGGTTGCCCAGCAATGCGAAGCTGCTGCTGGCATTGTCGACGGTGGTTTGGCTGGTGCTGCTACCGCTGCCCGCCAGGCTCGACAACTCGTAGGTGCCATCACCCTGGGCGTGCAGCGAACCCGGGGTTGTGTACGACCAACTGCCGCCGGATTTGGTCCAGACAGTCACAGCGCCCGAGGCCGAGATATCGATCTGGTGGTTGCTGTCCGGGACCAGGCTGACGGCTTTGCCCAACTGGTAATTGGTGGTGTTAATCACGCTGTCCAGTTTGACGCTGCCATACAGGTTCGGGTTGGTCTGCTCGCCACTTTGGTAGTAGGTCGGCTTGCCGTCGGTGATGAAGTACGTGAGGTTCTTCGCCCCGGTGTTGGCCACCGCATCAGCGCTCTGGAACCAGTTGGCCGTGGTCTTGAACACGTCCTCGTAGTTGGTGCCGCCGCCGGATGACATCGAATCCAGGACTGCCTTGAGCGAGGTCAGTGCATTCGGGTCGTTAAGGTTGACCGACACCGACTTGTTGACCTGGGTATCGAAGTCCACCAGGAAGATGTTCACGGTGCCCGAGTTGCCGCCCATGCTCTGCTTGAGGGTGTTGAACACCGACGTCAGAGAGTCTTTCGCGGCGCTGATCGACGACGCGCTCATGCTGCCCGAACTGTCGACCATGAAGGCGATGTTGTAGTTGGTGCCCGGCACCACGGTCAGGCCGCCGATGTCGGCGATCATGATGTCGTTGCCGTCGGTGCCAGTGATGGTGTCACTGGCCGACGTGGCGGTGATTGCGTTGTAGGTCGCCGGGTACACGGTGACCGGGATCTGCGCCGTGGTGATCGCCGAACCGCCCAGGGCCTCGGTGGAAGTCGAGGTCACGGTCAGGTTGAACTGGCCGTTGTAGTAGGTCGGCGGGGTGACGGTCAGGGTGCCGAGGTTCCAGCCGGTGACGTTGGCTTCGCCGGAGGTCGCGGTGGCGGTGAAGGTATGACCCGCGCCGTCAGTCAGGACCGAGCCCGCCGGGATGCCGCTGATTTTCACGCTCAGGCTTTCGGAGCCGTCGGTGTCGGTCAGTGCGGTGTTGATCGCGGACAGATGAACGCTGGTGCCTTCGAAACCGGTATTGAGTTTGTAGCCGTCGTAGTAACCCTCACCGTTAGTGCCGTGCAGGTCGGAGACGGTCACGCCGGAAGCGGCCAGATCCGCCACGCCGGTGTACAGCGGCACGCCAGCGCTGCTCAGGTCGATGGCGGTGCCGCCGTTGACCGACAGGTTGACGTCATAGCTGCCCGGGCCACTTTGGTTGTGGTGGTAGATGTCCAGGGTGTAGTAGCCGCTGGCGGTCGGTGTGAACGAACCAGTCAGGCTGCCGCCCGAACCCCACAGGGCGGACGCGACGTTCTTGCCGCCGATGGTCACCAGCAAGCTGTCATCGCCCGAACCGCTGAAGGTGTAGGTCTTGCCGGCTTCGAGGTAGATCAGGCCGGAAGTTTTCGACGCCGTACCTGCCGCCACACTGCCGTCGGACTGCACGTTGGTCACGGTGGTGCTGGAGTTCGGTGTGCCCGCCGCGTCGATGACCGATTTGAGCGTGGCCGTCGGTGCGCCACTGCCATCGGTGCCCAGGCCCGACAGGCCGGTCCAGACTTCCTTGGTCAAACCGGTGGATTTGACGCTGTTGTCCGCCACGGTCAGGGACGGCGCATCGGCCACTGGCGTGATGTCGATTTTCACCGTGCCGGTGTTGCCCAGCAGTTGACCGTCAGTTGGCTGGAACTTGATCTGCGCGTAGTCCGCCTGATTGTTGCCCACGCCGGTGCCGCCGTAGCCATTGGTGCCGGATTCGTTGGCGTCCGGGGTGAAGCGCAGCTTGCCGGCGTCGATGTCAGCCTTGGTGAAAGTCTGGTTGTTGGTGACGTCGGTCCAGGTCGAGCCGTTCAGGTACTGCAACTTGCCTTCGCCCGGCAGGCCGGTGATTTTCACGCCCAGGCTCGCAGCCGGGCTGTCCACATCGCTGATGCCGAAGGTCGACCAGCCGAGGATCAGCGGGGTGTCTTCGGTGCCGGTGACGTTAACCGGTGCAGCGGTTGGCGCATCGTTCACGGCCACCACATTGACGGTGGTGGTCGCGACGTTGGAGTAGTTGCCGCCATCGGTCACGGTCACGGTGATGATCCGTGGCACGGTGCTCGGGTCTTCACTGCTGTTGGTGAAGCTGATGTTCTTGATTTGCTGCATGTAGTCGGCCAGCGTCGCGTTGCCCGACAGGGTCAGCGTGACGGTGCCATTGGTGCTGTTGGCATTGATAGTGATGCCGTTGACGCTGGTGCCCAGGTTCAGCGCATCGCCATCCTGACGGTTGGTCAACACGATGGTGGCGCCGGTCAGCATGGTGCTGTCCGGGTCGGTGATTTTCAGGTCGGTGTCGGCAATCGACACGCCCTGGCCCGTGGTGCCTTCGGTGAAGGTCACGTTGTAATTGGCACCGGTGGCGCCGCTGGAATTGTTGGCATCCAGGTCAATGACCGGCGGCGCATCGTTGTCGATGATCGAAGTGCTGACGCTGCCATTGGTGGCGCTGACCGCGAGGTTCTCGAAGTTGCCGCCGGTAGCCGAGTCGATCTTGACCACGAAGTTTTCGGTGCCTTCGGTGATCTTGTCGTCAATGGTCGCCACGTTGAAGTTGGCAGTGCTGGCACCGGCCGGGATTTTCACGGTGTACACACCGGTGAAGTCCGAACCGTCGGCGGCGGTGCCGCTGTAGACGATTTTCAGCGTCACGTCGGTTTGCGCCGGGTGCGTCAGGCTGACGGTGTAGCTGGCGGTCTGGCCTTCGGTCACCGAGGTGCTGCCGGTGATGCTGACTTCGGTTTTGTCGATGGTGTCGGTGACGTTGGTCACGGCTGGCGTGTTGTTGGTCGCCAGGTTCTCGAAGCCGCCGCCGGTGGCGTTGGTGATCGTTGCCTGGACGGTGCCGGCATCTTTGTACACGTCATCGGCCGGAGCTGGAACGGTCACCGTGCCGGTGGTTTTGCCGGCGTCGATGGTGATCACCGAGCCGTTGCTGAGCGTCACGGTCACTGGCGTGCCGGCGGCGTTGGTCAGGGTCGCGGTGTAGGTGATCTGGCCACCTTCGGCTACCGAGCCGGTTGCGCTCAACGACAGGTTGGTGGTGTCGACGGTGTCGGTCACGGTGGTGCTGACCGGGGTTTTATCGGCGACCAGGTTTTCGTAGTTGCCGCCGCTGACGTTGGTGATCGAGTTGGTCAGTGGTGCGTGGCCGGTCAGCGCATCGTTTGGCGCGATGGTGGTCACGGTGCCGGTGGTTTTACCAATGTCGATCGTGATGTTTTGGCCGTTGGCCAAGGTCACGGTGACCGCAGAACCGGTCACTGGCTGGCCGACGGTGGCGGTGTAGGTGACGGTACCACCTTCGGCGGCGCTGCCGGTCGCGGTCAGTTTGACGGTCGAGGTGTCGATGGTGTCGGTCACGTTGGTCACGGCAGGCGTGCTGCTGGTGGCCAGGTTTTCGAAGCTGCCACCGGTGGCTTTGGTGATCGTCGCTTGAACGGTGCCGGCGTCTTTGTACACATCATCAGCCGGAGCTGGAACGGTGACGGTGCCGGTGGTTTTACCGGCGTCGATGGTGATTACCGAACCGTTGCTCAGGGTCACGGTGACCGGCGAGCCAGCAGCGTTGGTCAGGGTTGCGGTGTAGGTGATCTGGCCGCCCTCGGCCACGGAGTTGGTTGCACTCAGCGACAGGTTCGTCGTATCGACGGTATCGGTGACAGTCGTCGAAACCGGTGTCTTGTCGGCGACCAGATTCTCGTAGTTGCCGCCGCTTACGTTGGTGATCGAGTTGGTCAATGGCGCGTGACCGGTCAACACGTCGTTCGGCGCGAGGGTGGTCACGGTGCCAGTGGTCTTGCCGATGTCGATGGTGATGTTTTGGCCATTGGCCAAGGTCACGACAACTGGAGAACCAGTCACTGGTTGGCCAACAGTCGCGGTGTAGGTGACGGTGCCACCTTCAGCGGCGGTGCTGGTTGCAGTCAGTTTGACGGTCGAGGTGTCGATGGTGTCGGTGACGTTGGTGGACGCCGGAATAGTGCTCGGCACCAGGCTCTCGAAGTTGCCTCCGGTTGCGCTGGTGATCGTTGCCTGGACCGTGGTTGCGTCTTTGTAGACATCGTCGGCAGGGGCCGGGACGGTGACGTTGCCCGTGGTTTTGCCCGCGTCAATCGTGATCACCGCACCATTGGACAAGGTCACGGTGACCGGCGAACCGGCAACGTTGGTCAAGGTCGCGGTGTACGTGATCTGGCCGCCTTCAGCCACGGTATTAGTGGCGCTCAGCGACAGGTTGGTGGTGTCGACAGTGTCGGTCACGGTGGTGCTGACCGGGGTTTTGTCGGCTACGAGGTTCTCGTAGTTGCCGCCAGTCACGTTGGTGATCGAGTTGGTCAACGGTGCGTGACCGGTCAACACGTCGTTCGGCGCGAGGGTGGTGACAGTGCCGGTGGTTTTGCCGATGTCGATGGTGATCGTCTGGCCGTTAGCCAAGGATACGGTCACTGGAGAGCCGGTCACTGGCTGGCCGACAGTCGCGGTATAGGTGACGGTGCCACCTTCAGCGGCGGTGCCGGTCGCCGTCAGTTTGACCGTCGAGGTGTCGATGGTGTCGGTGACGTTGGTGGACGCTGGAACAGTGCTTGGCACCAGGCTTTCAAAATTGCCGCCGGTGGCGGTTTTGATTGTTGCCTGGATCGTGCCGGCGTCCTTGTACACGTCATCAGCCGGAGCTGGGACGGTGACGGTGCCCGTGGTTTTGCCCGCGTCGATGGTGATCACCGAGCCATTGCTCAGGGTCACGGTCACTGGCGAGCCAGCCGCATTGGTCAATGTCGCGGTGTAGACGATCGAGCCACCCTCGGCGACCGAGTTGGTAGCACTGAGGCTGAGGTTCGTCGTATCGACGGTGTCGGTGACTGTCGTCGAAACAGGCGTCTTGTCAGCAACCAGATTCTCGTAGTTGCCGCCAGTCACGTTGGTGATCGAGTTGGTCAGCGGCGCATGACCGGTCAACACGTCGTTTGGCGCGAGGGTGGTCACGGTGCCGGTGGTTTTACCGATGTCGATGGTGATGTTTTGGCCATTGGCCAAGGTCACGACAACTGGAGAACCAGTCACTGGTTGGCCA
>NZ_JBIWEL010000019.1:19233-122385 GCF_044762525.1 Pseudomonas sp. NPDC096950
CAGCGGCGCATGACCAGTCAACACGTCGTTCGGCGCAACAGTGGTCACGGTGCCGGTGGTTTTACCGATGTCGATGGTGATGTTTTGGCCATTGGTCAAAGTCACGGTCACTGGAGAGCCAGTCACTGGTTGGCCAACAGTCGCGGTGTAGGTGACGGTGCCACCTTCAGCAGCAGTGTCGGTCGCAGTCAATTTGACGGTCGACGTGTCGATGGTGTCGGTGACGCTGGTCACTGCCGGAACAGTGCTCGGTACCAGACTTTCGAAATTGCCACCGGTGGCGGTGGTGATCGTTGCCTGGACGGTGCCGGCGTCTTTGTAAACGTCATCGGCTGGCGCCGGAACGGTCACGGTGCCAGTGGTTTTGCCCGCGTCGATGGTGATCACCGAACCGTTACTCAGGGTCACGGTCACTGGCGAGCCAGCGGCGTTAGTCAGGGTCGCGGTGTAGGTAATCTGGCCGCCTTCAGCCACGGTATTAGTGGCGCTCAGCGACAGGTTGGTGGTGTCGACAGTGTCGGTCACGGTGGTGCTGACCGGGGTTTTGTCGGCCACGAGGTTTTCGTAGTTACCGCCGCTGACGTTGGTGATCGAGTTGGTCAGCGGCGCATGACCAGTCAACACGTCGTTCGGCGCGAGGGTGGTCACGGTGCCGGTGGTTTTACCGATGTCGATGGTGATGTTTTGGCCATTGGCCAAGGTCACGACAACTGGAGAGCCAGTCACTGGCTGGCCGACAGTCGCGGTGTAGGTGACGGTGCCACCTTCAGCAGCGGTGCCCGTTGCAGTCAGTTTGACGGTCGAGGTGTCGATGGTGTCAGTGACGTTGGTGACGGCTGGAACAGTGCTCGGCACCAGGTTCTCGAAGTTGCCACCCGTTGCATCTTTGACCGTAACTTCAACCTTGCCCGCATCTTTATAAACGTCATCAGCCGGAGCAGCGACGGTTACGGTGCCGGTGGTTTTGCCAGCCTCGATGGTGATCACGGCGCCGTTACTCAGCGTGACGGTCACTGGAGTGCCGGCAGCGTTGGTCAGGGTCGCGGTGTAGGTGATCTGGCCACCTTCAGCCACGGTGTCGGTCGCCGTCAGCGACAGGTTGGTGTTATCCACCGTGTCCGTGACGGTGGTTTTGGCCGGGTCGCCGTTGACGTCCAGTTTTTCGTAGTTGCCGCCGGTCGCGTCCTTGATGGTGGTGCTCAGCGAGCCGCCGCCAGCCAGGGCATCGTTCGGCGCGACGAAATTGACCGTGCCGCTGCTTTTGCCGATGTCGATGGTGATGGTCTGGCCGTTGGACAGCGTCACGACGACCGGTGCGCCGGTCACTGGCGCGCTTACGGACGCGGTGTAGACGACGGTGCCGCCTTCAGCGACGGTCGACGTAGCGGTCAGCGATACGGTGCTGGTGTCGATGGTGTCGGTGACGTTGGTGACTGCGGCCGCCGGGTCTTTGACCAGGTTTTCGAAGTTGCCGCCGGTGGCATCCTTGATGGTTGCTTCGACCTTGCCCGCATCTTTATAAACGTCATCAGCCGGGGCCGCGACGGTCACGTTGCCGGTGGTTTTGCCGGCGGCGATGAGGATGACGGCGCCGTTGCTCAAGGTCACAGTCACCGGAGTGCCGGCGGCATTGGTCAGGGTCGCGGTGTAGACAATAGAACCGCCTTCAGCCACGGAGTCAGTCGCGCTCAGGCTGAGGGTCGTGGTGTCCGGGGTGTCGGTCACGGTGGTGCTGACCGGGGTTTTGTCGGCCACGAGGTTTTCGTAGTTACCGCCGCTGACATTGGTGATCGAATTGGTCAGTGGCGCGTGGCCATTGAGCACGTCGTTCGGGGCAACAGCGCTGACGGTGCCGGTGGTTTTGCCGATGTCGATGGTGATCGATTGGCCGTTGGCTAGGGTCACAGTCACTGGCGAACCAGTCACCGGAGCGCCGACTGACGCGGTGTAAACCACAGTGCCGCCTTCAGCGACGCTGTTGGTGGCGGTCAGGGTCACCGTCGAGGTGTCGATGGTGTCGGAGACGTTGGTCACCGCAGGAACCGTGCTCGGTACCAGGTTCTCGAAGTTGCCACCGGTAGCGGTAGAAATCGTCGCTTCGACCTTGCCGGCGTCTTTATAAACGTCATCGGCTGGCGCTGGAACAGTGACGGTGCCAGAGGTTTTGCCTGCATCGATAGTGATCACGGCACCGTTCGACAGAGTCACGGTGACCGGAGAACCGGCAGCGTTGGTCAAGGTCGCGGTGTAGATGATCGATCCGCCCTCGGCAACCGAATCGGTAGCGCTCAAGGACAGGTTGGTGGTGTCGGCAGTGTCAGTAACTGTGGTCGAAACCGGCGTCTTATCAGCCACCAGATTTTCGTAGTTACCGCCGCTGACGTTGGTGATCGAGTTGGTCAGCGGCGCATGACCAGTCAACACGTCGTTCGGCGCGATGGTGGTCACGGTGCCGCTGGTTTTGCCGATGTCGATGGTGATCGATTGGCCGTTGGCCAGGGTCACAGTCACTGGCGAGCCGGTTACTGGTTGGCCGACTGTCGCGGTGTAAACGACGGTGCCACCTTCAGCAACGCTATCGGTAGCAGTCAGTTTGACGGTCGAGGTGTCGATGGTGTCGGCGACGTTGGTCACCGCTGGCACTGTGCTTGGCACCAGATTTTCGAAGTTACCGCCGGTAGCGGTAGAAATCGTCGCTTCGACTTTGCCCGCGTCTTTATAAACGTCATCAGCCGGAGCTGGAACGGTCACGGTGCCAGAGGTTTTGCCTGCATCGATAGTGATCACGGCACCGTTCGACAGAGTCACGGTCACTGGAGTGCCAGCAGCGTTGGTCAATGTCGCGGTGTAGATGATCGAACCGCCCTCAGCGACCGAATCGGTAGCGCTCAAGGACAGGTTGGTGGTGTCGGCAGTGTCAGTAACTGTGGTCGAAACCGGCGTCTTGTCGGCCACCAGATTTTCGTAGTTACCACCGCTCACGTCAGTGATCGAGTTGGTCAGTGGCGCGTGGCCGGTCAGTGCGTCGTTTGGCGCGACGGCGTTGACCGTGCCGCTGGTTTTGCCGATGTCGATGGTGATGGTCTGGCCGTTGGCCAGGGTCACGGTGACCGGCGAGCCGGTTACTGGCTGACCGACAGTTGCGGTGTAAACAACGGTCCCGCCTTCAGCAACGCTATCGGTAGCAGTCAGTTTGACGGTCGAGGTGTCGATGGTGTCGGCGACGTTGGTCACCGCTGGCACTGTGCTTGGCACCAGATTTTCGAAGTTACCGCCGGTAGCGGTAGAAATCGTCGCTTCGACTTTGCCCGCGTCTTTATAAACGTCATCAGCCGGAGCTGGAACGGTCACGGTGCCAGAGGTTTTGCCTGCATCGATAGTGATCACGGCACCGTTCGACAGAGTCACGGTGACCGGCGAGCCGGCAGCGTTGGTCAGGGTCGCGGTGTAGATGATCGAGCCGCCTTCAGCGACCGAATCGGTAGCGCTCAAGGACAGGTTGGTGGTGTCGGCAGTGTCAGTAACTGTGGTCGAAACCGGCGTCTTATCAGCCACCAGATTTTCGTAGTTACCGCCGCTGACATTGGTGATCGAATTGGTCAGTGGCGCATGACCGGTCAGTGCGTCGTTTGGCGCGACGGCGTTGACCGTGCCGCTGGTTTTGCCGATGTCGATGGTGATGGTCTGGCCGTTGGCCAGGGTCACGGTGACCGGCGAGCCGGTTACTGGCTGACCGACAGTTGCGGTGTAAACAACGGTCCCGCCTTCAGCAACGCTATCGGTAGCCGTCAGTTTGACGGTCGAGGTGTCGATGGTGTCGGCGACGTTGGTCACCGCTGGCACTGTGCTTGGCACCAGATTTTCGAAGTTACCGCCGGTAGCGGTAGAAATCGTCGCTTCGACTTTGCCGGCGTCTTTATAAACGTCATCGGCTGGTGCTGGAACAGTGACGGTGCCGGTGGTTTTGCCCGCGTCGATAGTGATCACGGCGCCGTTGCTCAGGGTCACGGTCACCGGAGTGCCGGCCGCATTGGTCAATGTCGCGGTGTAAACAATCGAGCCACCCTCAGCCACGGAGTCAGTCGCACTCAGGCTCAGGGTGGTGGTGTCCGGAGTATCAGTAACCGAGGTTTCCGCCGGTTTGCCATCAACGTCCAGCTTCTCGTAGTTTCCGCCCTTCGCATCGTCAATCTTGACGCTCAGGGAGCCG
The DNA here is from genome assembly GCF_044762525.1 of Pseudomonas sp. NPDC096950. Taxonomy (NCBI): domain Bacteria; kingdom Pseudomonadati; phylum Pseudomonadota; class Gammaproteobacteria; order Pseudomonadales; family Pseudomonadaceae; genus Pseudomonas; species Pseudomonas sp. NPDC096950. Next base: position 23,444 of record NZ_JBIWEL010000019.1, read on the forward strand.
CCACCTGCCAACGCATCGTTCGGGGCAACAAAGTTCACGCTGCCGCTGCTCGCGCCGACCGGAATGGTGATGGTCTGGCCATTCGACAGGGTGACGACGACTGGCGCGCCGGTCACTGGTGCAGTGACGGACGCGGTGTAAACCACGGTCCCGCCTTCAGCGACGGTGGAAGTCGCGGTCAGGTTGACCGTCGAAGTGTCGATGGTGTCGGTGACGTTGGTCACGGCCGCCGTCGGATTGGTGGCCAGGGTTTCAAAGTTGCCGCCGCTGGCGTCCTTGATGGTTGCTTCAACCTTGCCGGCGTCTTTGTAGACGTCATCGGCCGGGGCCACGACGGTCACGGTGCCGCTGGTGGCGCCGGCGGCGATGGTGATTACTGCGCCATTGCTCAGGGTCACGGTCACCGGAGTACCGGCAGCGTTGGTCAGGGTGGCGGTGTAGACGATCGAGCCACCCTCGGCCACGGTGTCGGTCGCGCTCAGGCTCAGGGTCGTGGTGTCAGGCGTGTCGCTGACAGCGGTGTCCGCTGGCTTGCCGTCCACTTCCAGTTTTTCGTAGTTGCCACCGGTGGCGCCGTCGATCTTGACGCTCAGGGACGTGCCGCCCGCCAGTGGGCTGTTTGGCGCGATGAAATTCACGCTGCCGCTGGTTTCACCCACCGGGATGGTGATGGTCTGGCCGTTGGACAGGGTCACCACAACCGGCGCGCCGGTCACCGGATCGGTAACGGACGCGGTGTAGACCACGGTTTCGCCTTCGGCGACGTTCGCGGTGGCGGTCAGCGATACGGTGCTGGTGTCGATGGTGTCATTGACGGTGGTGACCGCCGGGGTGTCGCTGCTGACCAGGTTCTCGAAGTTGCCACCGGTCGCGCCTTTAATGGTCGCTTCAACGGTGCCGGCATCTTTGTAGACGTCGTCCTTCGGTGCATCGACAGTCACGGTGCCGGTGGTTTTGCCGGCGTCGATGGTGATCACGGCGCCGTTGCTCAGGGTCACGGTCACTGGCGTGCCGGCCGCATTGGTCAGGGTTGCGGTGTAAGTGATCTGGCCGCCTTCATCCACCGCGCCGGTCGCGCTCAGCGACAGGGTGGTGGTGTCGGTGGTATCGGTCACGTTGGTGCTGACCGGGGTTTTGTCGGCAATGAGGTTTTCGTAGTTGCCGCCGCTGACGTTGGTGATCGAGTTGGTCAGTGGTGCGTGGCCGGTCAGGGCGTCGTTTGGTGCGACGGCGTTGACGGTGCCGGTGGTTTTTCCGATGTCGATGGTGATGGTCTGGCCGTTGGCCAACGACACCGTGACTGGGCTGCCGGTGACTGGCTGGCCGACAGTCGCGGTGTAAACGACTGTCCCGCCTTCGGCGACGCTGTTGGTCGCGGTCAGGGAGACAGTCGAGGTGTCGATGGTGTCGGAGACGTTGGTCACCGCTGGAGCCGTGCTCGGCACCAGGTTCTCGAAGTTGCCACCGGTAGCGGTGGAAATGGTTGCTTCGACTTTGCCGGCGTCCTTGTAGACGTCATCGGCTGGTGCTGGAACGGTCACGGTACCGGTGGTTTTACCCGCGTCGATAGTGATCACAGCGCCATTGCTCAGGGTCACGGTCACCGGAGTTCCGGCCGCATTGGTCAATGTCGCGGTGTAGATAATCGAACCGCCTTCTGCGACCGAGTCAGTCGCGCTCAGGCTCAGGTTCGTGGTGTCCGGAGTATCAGTAACCGAGGTTTCCGCCGGTTTACCATCAACTTCCAGTTTCTCGTAGTTGCCGCCCTTCGCATCATCAATCTTGACGCTCAGTGAAGCGCCGCCCGCCAGGGCATCGTTCGGGGCCACGAAGTTGACGGAGCCGCTGCTCGCGCCGACCGGAATGGTGATGGTCTGGCCGTTGGACAGCGTGACGACGACAGGCGCGTCGGTGACCGGCGCTGAAACGGACGCGGTATAAACCACGGTGCCGCCTTCCGCGACGCTCGACGTGGCGGTCAGCGAAACAGTGCTGGTGTCGATGGTGTCGGTGACGTTGGTCACGGCTGGCGCCGGGTCAGTGGCCAGGTTTTCGAAGTTGCCACCGGTTGCATCTTTGACGGTGACTTCCACTTTGCCGGCGTCTTTGTAGACGTCATCGGCCGGGGCCGCGACGGTTACGTTGCCGCTGGTGGCGCCGGCGGCGATGGTGATGACGGCGCCGTTGCTTAGGGTCACGGTGACCGGAGTGCCGGCAGCGTTTGTCAGTGTCGCGGTGTAAACGATCGATCCGCCTTCAGCCACGGAATCACTCGCGCTCAGGCTGAGGGTCGTGGTGTCCGGTGTGTCGGTGACGGTGGTGCTGACCGGTGTTTTATCGGCGACCAGGTTTTCGTAGTTGCCACCGCTCACGTCGGTGATCGAGTTGGTCAGTGGCGCATGACCGGTCAGCGCGTCGTTCGGCGCGACGGCGTTGACGGTGCCGGTGGTTTTGCCGATGTCGATGGTGATGGTCTGACCGTTGGCCAGGGTCACGATGACTGGAGCGCCCGTTACTGGAGCGCCCACCGACGCGGTGTAAACGACGGTCCCGCCTTCAGCAACGCTGTTGGTTGCAGTCAGGGTGACGGTCGAGGTGTCGATGGTGTCCGTGACAGTGGTCACCGCTGGAGCAGTGCTCGGCACCAGGTTCTCGAAGTTGCCACCGGTAGCAGTGGAAATCGTCGCTTCAACTTTGCCGGCGTCTTTATAGACGTCATCAGCCGGTGCTGGAACGGTCACGGTGCCAGTGGTTTTGCCAGCGTCGATGGTGATCACGGCGCCGTTGCTCAGGGTGACGGTCACTGGAGTGCCGGCCGCATTGGTCAAGGTCGCGGTGTAGATGATCGAACCGCCCTCAGCCACGGAATCAGTCGCGCTCAAGCTCAGGTTCGTGGTGTCTGGTGTGTCGGTCACCGAGGTTTCAGCCGGTTTGGCGTCAACATCCAGCTTCTCGTAGTTGCCGCCCTTGGCGTCGTCGATCTTGACGCTCAGGGAACCGCCGCCCGCCAATGCATCATTCGGGGCTACGAAGTTGACGGAACCGCTGCTCGCGCCGACCGGGATGGTGATGGTCTGGCCGTTAGACAAGGTCACCACAACCGGCGAACCGGTAACCGGTGCACTGACCGATGCGGTGTAAACCACAGTGCCGCCTTCAGCAACGGTCGATGTCGCGGTCAGGTTGACCGTCGAGGTATCGACAGTGTCAGTCACATCGGTGACTGCTGGCGCTGGATTGGTGACCAGATTTTCGAAGTTGCCGCCCGCTGCATCCTTGACGGTCACTTCGACTTTTCCGGCGTCTTTATAGACGTCATCAGCCGGGGCCGCGACGGTCACGGAACCGCTGGTGGCGCCGGCGGCGATGGTGATCACCGCGCCGTTGCTCAGGGTCACGGTCACTGGGGTGCCAGCGGCGTTGGTCAAATTGGCGGTGTAAACGATCGAACCGCCCTCGGCGACCGAGTCGGTCGCCGACAGGCTCAGGGTGGTGGTGTCAGCAGTATCGGTAACCGTGGTCGAAACCGGCGTTTTGTCGGCGACCAGGTTTTCGTAATTGCCGCCGCTCACGTCGGTGATCGAGTTGGTCAGTGGTGCGTGGCCGGTCAGCGCATCGTTGGGGGCAACCGCATTGACCGTGCCGGTGGTCTTGCCGATGTCGATGGTGATGGTCTGGCCGTTGGCCAGGGTCACGATGACCGGAGCGCCGGTCACTGGAGCGCCGACGGATGCGGTGTACACGACCGTGCCGCCTTCGGCGACGCTGTTGGTAGCAGTCAGAGTGACGGTCGAAGTGTCGATGGTGTCGGTGACGTTGGTTACTGCCGGAGCCGGGTCAGTAGCCAGGTTTTCAAAGTTGCCACCGGTTGCGTCTTTGACGGTGACTTCAACTTTGCCGGCGTCTTTGTAGACATCATCGGCCGGGGCCGCGACGGTCACGGTGCCAGTGGTTTTGCCGGCATCGATAGTGATCACGGCGCCGTTGCTCAGGGTCACGGTCACCGGAGTGCCGGCCGCATTGGTCAGCGTGGCGGTGTAGGTAATCTGGCCGCCTTCAGCCACGGAGTCAGTTGCGCTCAGGCTGAGGGTGGTGGTGTCGGCAGTGTCAGTGACGGTGGTCGAAACCGGTGTCTTATCAGCCACCAGGTTTTCGTAGTTGCCGCCGCTGACATTGGTGATCGAGGTAGTCAGTGGCGCGTGGCCATTGAGTACGTCGTTCGGCGCGACGGCGTTTACGGTGCCGCTGCTTTTACCGATGTCGATGGTGATCGTCTGGCCGTTGGCCAGGGTCACGATGACCGGGGCGCCGGTTACGGGAGCACCGACCGATGCGGTGTAAACCACCGTGCCGCCTTCGGCCACTGTGCTGGTGGCGGTCAGGGTGACGGTCGAAGTGTCGATGGTGTCGGTGACATTGGTCACCGCCGGAGCCGGGTCAGTGGCCAGGTTTTCGAAGTTGCCGCCAGTAGCATCTTTAACGGTGACTTCAACCTTGCCGGCGTCTTTATAGACATCATCGGCAGGCGCGGCGACGGTGACGTTACCGCTGGTGGCGCCGGCAGCGATGGTAATCACCGCGCCATTGCTCAGGGTCACGGTCACTGGGGTGCCAGCGGCGTTGGTCAGGGTGGCGGTGTAGACGATGGAACCGCCCTCGGCCACGGAGTCAGTTGCGCTCAGGCTCAGAGTGGTGGTGTCGGCGGTATCAGTGACGGTGGTCGAAACCGGCGTCTTGTTGGCAACCAGGTTTTCGTAGTTGCCACCGCTCACGTCGGTGATCGAGGTGGTCAGCGGCGCGTGGCCATTGAGCACATCGTTCGGGGCGACGGCGTTGACGGTGCCGCTGCTTTTACCGATGTCGATGGTGATGGTCTGGCCGTTGGCCAAAGTCACGATGACCGGCGCGCCAGTCACAGGTGCGCCGACCGATGCGGTGTAAACCACGGTGCCGCCTTCGGCCACTGTGCTGGTGGCGGTCAGGGTCACAACCGACGTGTCGATGGTGTCGGTGACATTGGTCACCGCTGGAGCAGGATCAGTGGCCAGGTTTTCGAAGTTGCCACCGGTGGCATCTTTAACGGTGACTTCAACCTTGCCGGCGTCTTTGTAGACGTCATCGGCAGGCGCCGCGACGGTGACGTTACCGCTGGTGGCGCCAGCGGCGATGGTGATCACCGCGCCGTTGCTCAAAGTCACGGTGACCGGAGTGCCAGCAGCGTTGGTCAGGGTGGCGGTGTAGACGATCGAACCACCTTCCGCCACGGAGTCAGTTGCGCTCAGGCTCAGAGTGGTGGTGTCGGCGGTATCAGTGACCTCGGTCGAAACCGGCGCCTTGTTGGCGACCAGGTTTTCGTAGTTGCCACCGCTCACGTCGGTAATTGAAGTGGTCAGCGGCGCGTGGCCATTCAGCACGTCGTTCGGTGCGACAGCGTTGACGGTGCCGGAGCTTTTGCCGATATCGATAGTGATGGTCTGGCCGTTGGCCAGGGTCACGACGACTGGAGCACCTGTCACTGGAGCGCCGACGGAGGCGGTGTAAACCACGGTGCCGCCTTCGGCGACAGTCGACGTCGCGGTCAGGGTAACAACCGATGTGTCGATAGTGTCGGTGACATTGGTCACTGCGGGCGCCGGGTCAGTGGCCAGGTTTTCGAAGTTGCCGCCGGTGGCATCTTTAACGGTGACTTCAACCTTGCCGGCGTCTTTATAGACGTCATCGGCTGGTGCCGCGACAGTCACGGAGCCGCTGGTAGCGCCGGCAGCAATGGTGATTACCGCGCCGTTGCTCAGGGTCACGGTCACCGGAGTGCCGGCGGCGTTGGTCAGATTGGCGGTGTAGACGATCGAACCACCTTCAGCCACGGACTCAGTCGCGCTCAGGCTCAGGGTGGTGGTGTCTTTCGAGTCGGTGATGGTGGTCAGCGCCGGCTCGGTGCTCGGGGTCAGCTGCTCGAAATTGCCGCCGGTGGTGCCGGTGATCGTGGTGCTGACGGTGCTGCCATTGTTGTAGACGTCGTTCGGCGGGGTATCGACGACAACGCTGCCGGTGGTTTTGCCTGCTTCGATGGTAATGACCGAGCCATTGCTCAAGGTCACTGTCATCGGCGTGCCGGCCGGGTTGGTCAGCGTCGCGGTGTAGGTAATCTGGCCGCCTTCGACGACGGTGCCGGTGGCGGTGAGGCTCAGGCCGGTGTTGTCGATCGAATCGGTGATGGTGGTTACAGCTGGCGCCGGGTTTGGGGTCAACTGTTCGAAGTTGCCGCCGGTTGCGCCCGTGATCGTGGTGCTAACGGTGCTGCCATTGTTGTAGACGTCATTGGCTGGCGTTGGAACGTCCACGCTGCCGGTGGTCTTGCCGGCTTCGATGGTGATAGTCGAGCCGTTGGACAGGGTGACGGTCACCGGGGTTTGCGCCGGGTTGGTCAGTGTCGCGGTGTAAGTGATCTGACCGCCTTCAGTGACGGTGGAACCCGCCGTCAGGGTGACAGTGGTGGTGTCGACCGAATCGGTAATGGTCGTGACCGCTGGCACCGGGTTCGGCACCAGGTTCTCGAAGTTACCGCCAGTTGTACCGGTAATCGTGGTCGTGACGGTGCTGCCGTTTTGGTAAACGTCATTGGCTGGCGTCGGAACGTCCACGCTGCCGGTGGTCTTGCCGGCTTCAATGGTGATGGTCGAACCGTTGGACAACGTGACGGTCACCGGGGTTTGAGCCGGGTTGGTCAGGGTCGCGGTGTAGGTAATCTGGCCGCCTTCGGTAACGGTCGAGCCTGCTGTCAGCGTGACAGTGGTGGTGTCAACCGAATCGGTGATGGTCGTGACCGCTGGCGCCGGATTCGGCACCAGATTCTCGAAGTTACCGCCAGTTGTGCCGGTAATCGTGGTCGTGACGGTGCTACCGTTTTGGTAGACATCATTAGCTGGCGTCGGAACGTCCACGGTGCCAGTGGTCTTGCCCGCTTCAATGGTGATGGTCGAGCCATTGGACAGCGTGACGGTAACCGGCGTCTGCGCCGGGTTGGTCAGTGTCGCGGTGTAAGTGATCTGCCCGCCTTCAGTCACGGTGCCGCCTGCTGTCAGCGTGACAGTGGTGGTGTCGATGGTGTCGGTGACCTGGGTCGTGGCCGGCACGGTCGGCGTGGTGACCACGATGCCGGCACCGCCAGCGATGCCGGTGACGGTGACGTCGATCTGGGTCGGGTCGTTATAGACGGTGTCGTTCGGCGCCAGTGGCACGTTGACGGTGCCGGTGGTCTGGCCAGCCTGGATCACGATCACCGAGCCGTTGGACAGGGTGATGGTCAGGTCGCTGGTTGGTGCCTGGGTCAGGGTCGCGGTGTAAACCAGCACGCCACCGGCCTCGGTGATGGTCGGCGTGGCGCTCAGGCTCAGGGTCGACGCCTGCACGATGTTGGCGTTGTTGGTGGTCTGGCCGCCGATGGTGTTCTGTGTGGCTGCGCCAGCAGCGCCGATGCCCGCGGTCGGGAAGCCAATGGTCGGGTCTACCCGGCCAGCGGTTGCGTCCAACATCACGAAGCTGTGGCCACCACCGGCCGCGCCGTCGCCGCCTGCTGCGGTCGGACCGGCTGCGGTGGCTTCGAGGTCTTTGGTCGGGTCGGCGCCGGCAGCGATGGCTTGCTGCAGCTCTTCAACCGATGGCGCGGCTTGTGCAGTGGCTTCTGCCAGGTCAGTGCTGGAATCCGGATCGGTGCCACTCCATTGAGTGTCGCGGCCCAGGTCCAGGGTCCGGCCATCGGCCAATTCGAGCGTGACGGCGCCAGCAGCACCGGTGTCTACCTGATCGCCGACAAACAGCCGATCGCCTTCAACGAGTACGCGACGGACGCCCTCTGGGGACACCGCGAAAACCTGACCAACAATGCTTTTGACGATGGCAACAACACTGCTCATTGAAGACTTCTCCGGGTGTCACGTTCAGTTGACTTCCATGGACCTGATGGCGAATTCGCCAAAGCAGTCTGGACGTACTTTTAAAATTTAGTGCATAAGCTTGACGCTGTAATTCGTCAATTATTTGGCTATATTCTTTCGCTATTTAGTTTATGCCAAACTATTGACCTTATGGGTGCCATCCTAAACAATCGCCCCAGTAATGTCACATTGATATTTAAGCGGCGACCTGTCCTACAGCGTGTGATCCAGTTCCTGTTTTGAACTTTCCGACATACGGTCATTCCGGTTGCCATCATCCGACGCAGCGCCCCTATTTGCTGTGATTCAAGACAAGAAGTTCTGGGATATTTCTTACATGCGTTCGTCTTTGTTCAAGGCTTTACCTTTCGCCCTCGCCGCCAGTTTTGCCCAGGCACAAAGCCTTCCAGAAGCCATGCAACAGGCGCTGGATGTCCATCCGGAGATCCAGGCAGCGGTAAATAGCCGATTGGCCGCGGATTATCAGTTAAAGGCCGCCAAAGGTGGATACCTGCCACGGGTCGATCTGCTGGGCGGTTATGGTCGCGAAGGCACGGATAACGTCACCACCCGTGCCGATACCGGTAGCAACCACTGGGAAACCTTGAACCGCAGCGAGTCAAGTTTGCGTCTCTCGCAAATGGTTTTTGACGGTTTTGCGACGTCCAGCGAAGTGGGGCGTCAACAAGCCACCGTTAACTCCCGTGCTTATTCCTTGCTGGGGACTTCCGAGCGCACCGCGCTGACCGTGGCCCAGGTTTATCTCGACGTGCTGACCCGCCGCGAATTCGTGCGCCTGGCCGAAGAAAACCTGAAGAGCCACGAACGCATTTTCGACCAGATCAAACTGCGCACCTCCCGCGGTGTAGGCAGCGGCGCTGACCTCGACCAGGCTGAAGCCCGTATGGCCCAGGCCCGCAACAACCTGATCACCGAACAAACCAACCTGGCCGACGCCGAAACCAACTTCCTCAGCGCCGTGGGCCAGATGCCCGATCAGCTCGAGCGTCCTGCACCGTTTCTGGCGCTGCTGCCGGCCAACCTGAACGAAGCCCGCACGCAGATGCTGGAAAACAGCCCGATCCTGCGTTCCGCCGAGTCCGACATCGCCGCCGCCGAAAAGCAATACGACGCCGCCAAGTCGACGTTCTACCCGCGTTTCGACGCTGAGCTGGGCCGCACCGCCGACAACGACCTCGACGGCCAGAACGGTCACAGCAACGAATGGCAAGCCATGCTGCGCATGCGCTTCAACCTGTTTGCCGGTGGCAGCAACAAGGCTGACCTGGAATCCAAGTCCTACCTGTCGAACCAGGCGCTGGACATCCGCAACAACGCCTTGCGCGTGTTGAACGAAGAACTGGGCCTGGCCTGGAATGCCTTGAACAACGCCAACGCCCAAGTGCCAATCGCCCAGCAATATGTGGATCGCAGCACCGCAGTGCGCACGGCTTATCAGAAGCAGTTCAGCCTCGGTCAGCGCACCTTGCTCGACTTGCTCGACAGTGAAAACGAACTGTTCACCGCGTCCCGTCGTCTGGCGGACATCAAAAACATTCAGTTATTTACTCAATACCGAATCAAGGCGACCATGGGCGAGTTGCTCAAGAGCCAGGGAGTGGTCGCACCGTTGGCATCCGTTGTGCAGAACGACGTGAAGCCAAAGGTCCAATTGCCCGGCATGAATTGAGCAGGACCTTCATTGTTCAATAGTTAGCCAAGAGTGCCGAGCGTGGAATCAGAAGTCAGTCGAGTTCAACTCATTAATGATCCACGCGCGCTGCATGACGATCCGTTACTGGATGGCCTGCTCGCCCTGTGCACGCTGCACCAGAAACCGGCCAGCGCCGCAATGCTGACCACCGGCCTGCCGCTGCCCAAGCAGCGCCTGAGCGTCGAGTTGCTGCCCCGCGCAGCCGCTCGCGCCGGTCTGCAGGGCCGGGTGCTGCAACGCAAGCTGGAAGATATTCCGGCAATTGCGATGCCGGCGCTGTTGCTGCTCAAGGACGGTCGCAGCGCGGTGCTGCTTGGCTGGCAGGGTGAAGGCCAGGCCCGCGTGCTGCTCAGCGAAAGCGATGGCGGCGAAAGTGTCGTCAGCCGCGAACTGCTGGCCGACGACTACATCGGCAAAGTCTTCTTCGCCCAACCGCAGCATAAATTTGACGTTAACCACGGCACGCTGATCCCGCGTGCGCGTTCGTGGTTCCGTGACACCCTCAAGCGTTCGCGCTGGCTCTATGCCGACGCCATCGCCGCCAGTTTCCTGATCAACATCATCGCCATGGCCGCGCCGCTGTTTGTGATGAACGTCTACGACCGCGTCGTGCCGAACCAGGCTGAATCGACCCTGTGGGTATTGGCTATCGGTATCACCGGCGCCTACCTGTTCGACCTGATCCTTAAAAGCTTGCGCAGCCTCTGCCTGGACCTGGCCGGCAAGAAAACCGACCTGATCATCTCGGCCACGCTGTTCGAGCGCATCGTCGGCATGTCCATGAAATACCGCCCGGCCCGGGTCGGCAGCTTCGCCCAGAACATCCACGAGTTTCAGAGCCTGCGGGACTTCCTCGCCTCGCTGACCCTGACCAGCCTGATCGACCTGCCGTTTACGCTGTTGATCTTCATGGTCATCGCGATCCTTGGCGGGCATCTGGTGTGGATTCCGGTGTTGGCGTTCCCGATTGCCTTGTTGATCGGTTACGCGTTGCAGAAGCCGCTGGTGGCGACCATGGAACGAACCATGGCCCTCGGCGCCGAGCGCCAGTCGAGCCTGATCGAAACCCTCGCCGGCCTCGACGCGGTAAAGGTCAACAACGCCGAAAGCGAACGCCAATACCAGTGGGAACAGACCATCGGCACCCTCAGCCGCCTCGAGCTGCGGGTGAAAATGCTTTCCGGCCTGGCGATGAACATCACCCTGCTGATTCAGCAACTGGCCGGGGTGATCATGATCGTCTTCGGCGTGTACCAGATTATTGACGGTCACCTGAGCATGGGCGGCCTGATTGCCTGCTACATGCTCAGTGGTCGCGCCCTCAGCCCGTTGGCCTCGCTGTCCGGTCTGCTGACCCGTTACCAGCAAGCGCGGGTGACCATGGTGTCGGTGGACCAGATGATGGAGCTGCCGCAAGAACGCAACTTCGAAGAGCGCCCGTTGAGCCGCAAGGTGCTGCAAGGCGCCATCGAATGCCGTCAGCTGAACTTCACCTACCCGAATCAGCAAAACGCGGCGCTGAAGAACATCAACCTGATCATCAAGCCCGGCGAGAAAATCGGCATCATCGGCCGCAGCGGCTCGGGCAAAAGCTCCCTGGCGAAATTGCTGGTAGGCCTCTATCAACCGGACGACGGCGCCTTGCTGGTGGATGGCGTTGATATCCGCCAGATCGATGTCAGCGAACTGCGCCACAACATCGGCTACGTGCCCCAGGACATTCAATTGCTCGCGGGCACCTTGCGCGACAACCTGGTATCCGGTGCGCGTTATGTAGAAGACGAACTGGTGCTGCAAGCCGCCGAACTGGCCGGCGTGCATGAATTCGCCCGTTTGCACCCGCAAGGTTACGAGCTGCAAGTCGGCGAGCGTGGGCAGAACCTCTCCGGCGGCCAGCGCCAGAACGTGGCCCTGGCCCGTGCGCTGCTGCTCAACCCGCCGATCCTGTTGCTCGACGAACCGACCAGTGCGATGGACAACACCGGCGAAGAACGCCTCAAGCAACGCCTCGCTGCGGTGATTGAAAACAAAACCGTGGTGCTGGTGACGCACCGGGCATCGCTGCTGTCCCTGGTGGATCGCCTGTTGGTGATCGACCGTGGACAGATTCTCGCCGATGGCCCGAAAGCCGCCGTGATGGAAGCGTTGAAGAAGGGGCAGATCAGTGTTGCTTAAGTCGGGTTTCAAGGACTCCGTCCGCCGTTACTTCAAAGGCTCCGCCTCGCTGCAAGGCCAGCCATTGCCGGAAGTGAACAAGGCGCTGATCGAAGATGCGCCGCGTGTAGTGCGGCTGACCATTTGGGCGATCATCGCTTTCTTCGTATTCCTGATGCTGTGGGCCAACTTCGCGGTCATCGACGAAGTGACCAAGGGCGACGGCAGGGCGATTCCGTCGTCGAAGATCCAGAAAATCCAGAACCTTGAGGGCGGTATCGTCTCCGAGCTGTTCGTAAAGGAAGGTCAGATCGTCGAGGCTGGCGCGCCGCTGATTCGTCTGGACGACACGCGGTTCGCCTCCAACGTGGGCGAAACCGAGGCCGATCGCCTGTCGATGCTGCTGCGGGTTGAGCGCTTGAGCGCCGAGGTGGATGACCGTCCGCTGAATTTCCCGGCGGACGTGCTCAAAGCCGTTCCTGGCCAGGCTGCCAGCGAAGAGTCGCTGTACACCAGCCGTCGCCAGCAATTGCACGATGAAATCGGTGGTTTGCAGGAGCAGTTGATCCAGCGTCAGCAAGAGTTGCGCGAATTCACCTCCAAACAGTCCCAGTACCGCAACGGGCTGGCGCTGCAACGCCAGGAAATCAACATGTCCGAGCCGTTGGTGGCCCAGGGCGCGGTGTCGCCGGTGGAAGTGCTGCGACTCAAACGCGCCGAAGTGGAAACCCGTGGGCAACTGGACGCGACCACCCTGGCGATTCCCCGCGCCGAATCGGCGATCAAGGAAGTGCAGCGCAAGATCGATGAGACTCGCGGCAAATTCCGCAGCGAAGCCCTGACCCAACTCAACGAAGCCCGCACCGACCTGAACAAGGCCCAAGCCACCGGCAAGGCCCTGGAAGATCGCGTGAGCCGGACCCTGGTGACATCGCCGGTGCGCGGCATCGTCAACAAATTGCTGGTGAACACCATCGGCGGCGTGATCCAGCCGGGCAGTGACCTGGTAGAGATCGTGCCGCTGGACGACACCTTGCTGGTGGAAGCCAAGGTTCGTCCGCAAGACATCGCCTTCCTGCATCCGGGGCAAGAGGCGACGGTGAAATTCACCGCGTACGACTACACCATTTACGGTGGGCTCAAAGCCAAGCTTGAGCAGATCGGCGCTGACACCATCACTGATGAAGACAAGAAGACTACTTACTACATCATCAAGCTGCGTACGGATCGCAGTCACCTGGGGACGGATGAGAAGCCGTTGCTGATTATTCCGGGGATGGTGGCGTCGGTGGATATCATCACGGGCAAGAAGACTGTGCTGAGTTATCTGCTCAAGCCGATTATTCGGGCGCGGGCTGAGGCTTTGCACGAGCGGTAGTTCTTCGGTGCGGCTAAGAGCCTCTTCGCGAGCAAGCCCGCTCCCACATTGGATTTGTGTCAATCACAGAACCAATGTGGGAGCGGGCTTGCTCGCGAAGGCGACCTCAAAAACGCAACCTCTCAAAAGCCATACTGATCGTTCCCACGCTCCGCGTGGGAAAGCCGCCATGGACGCTCCGCGTCCACTGTGACGCGAAGCGTCACGGGATGTATTCCCACGCAGAGCGTGGGGAACAATCGGAGTTAGAGAAAAGCCATATCGTTATTCACTAACGGTATTTAAATTTCAATTCTTATATCTATAAAGTCACTCTCCTGCGTACCCGCCGACCAATCGGCGCGCCGCACGACACGAACCAACACGGGACCTCCGTGAGTTTCTGATCGACGCGCGCGCCCTTGAGCGTGCCGTGCGTGGGAGTGATTTAAATGTCAGCCGTCTCTGCATCTCAAACCATCGCGCCGCAAACCTTCGACATCCGCCCATTCAGCGGCGCCGTGGGTGCTGAAATCATCGGTCTGGACCTGTCCCGCCCGATCAATGATCAGGATTTCGCCCGCATCCACCGTGCGCACCTGGATCATCATGTCGTTGTATTCCGCGACCAACGCATTACCCCCGAACAGCAAATCGAATTCAGCCGTCGCTTCGGCGTGTTGCAGATCCATGTGCTCAAGCAGTTCCTGCTGGCCGGGCACCCGGAAATCCTCATCGTTTCCAACATCGTCGAAAACGGCGTGTCCGTCGGCCTCGGTGACGCCGGCAAGTTCTGGCATTCCGACCTCTCTTATAAAGAGTTGCCGAGCCTCGGCTCGATGCTGCACGCCCAGGAGCTGCCGTCCGAGGGCGGCGACACCCTGTTCGCCGACATGCACAAAGCCTGGGACGGCCTGCCCGACGCGCTGCGTAAAGCCGTTGAAGGTCGATCCGCCGCGCATTCCTACACAGCGCGCTACAGCGAAACCAAATTCGAAGGCAACTGGCGCCCGACCCTGACCCCGGAGCAACTCGCCCAGGTGGCCGAAGTCGTGCACCCGATCGTGCGCACCCACCCGGAAAACGGACGCAAGGCGTTGTTTGTCAGCGAAGGCTTTACCACGCGCATCGTTGGCCTGCCGGAAGACGAGAGCAAACAACTGCTCGACGAGCTCTACGCCCACAGCGTGTTGCCGCAAAACATCTACCGCCATCAGTGGCAGCCCCACGACCTGGTGTTCTGGGACAACCGTTCGCTGATCCACCTTGCCGCCGGTTGCCCCAGCTACCTGCGCCGCAAGCTGTATCGCACCACCATCCAGGGCGACGCGCCTTTCTGATTTGCCGGAGAACCATCATGTCCAAACGTCTTCCATTCGCGCCGTTGGCGGCGGCCATCGGTCTGGGTTTCAGCCTGATCGCCGGCAGCCTGGTGGCGCCGACCGTGGCCCACGCCGAAGGTGAAATCCGTATCGCCGAACAGTTCGGTATCGTTTATCTGTTGCTCAACGTGGTGCGTGATCAAGGACTGATCGAGAAGTACGGCAAGCAGGAAGGCATCGACATCAAAGTCGATTGGACTCAGCTCTCGGGCGGCGCGGCGGTCAACGATGCGTTGCTCTCCGGCTCCATCGACATTGCCGGGGCCGGCGTCGGTCCGTTGCTGACCATTTGGGATCGCACCCACGGCAAGCAGAACGTCAAAGCCGTGGCGTCCCTCGGTAACTTCCCGTACTACCTGGTAAGCAACAATCCCAAGGTCAAAACCATCGCCGACTTCACCGAGAAGGACCGCATCGCGGTGCCGGCGGTTGGCGTTTCGGTGCAGTCGCGCTTCCTGCAGTACGCGGCGGCCAAACAGTGGGGCGACAAGGAATTCAATCGCCTCGACAAGTACACCATCGCCGTTCCGCACCCGGACGCGACCGCTGCGCTGATTGCTGGCGGCACCGAGTTGACCGGGCACTTCTCCAACCCGCCATTCCAGGATCAGGCGTTGGCTAATCCCAACGTCCATGTGGTGCTGAACACCTACGACCTGCTTGGCCCGAACTCGCCAACAGTGCTGTTTGCCACCGAGAAATTCCGTGACGAGAACCCGAAAACCTATAAGGCCTTCGTCGAAGCGTTGACCGAAGCCGCCGAGTTCGCCCAGAACGACAAAGGTGCGGCAGCCGACACTTACATCCGTGTGACCAAAGCGAAAATCGACCGCGCTGCGCTGCTGAAAATCATCGACAACCCGCAGTTCGAATTCAGCGTCACGCCGAAAAATACCTACCCGCTGGCGGAATTCCTCTACCGCGTCGGCGCGATCAAAAACAAACCGGATTCGTGGAAGGACTACTTCTTCCAGGATGCCAAACCGCTGCAAGGGAGCTGATCGACATGAACGCCCCTTTGCAAGGCCACACGGCCAGCAACCCGATCGCACCGGCAGCCGAAGCGCTGCTCTCGGTCGATCACGTCAGCCTCGAATACCGCACGCCGCAGCGTGTGGTTCGGGCCACCCATCAAGTCAGTTTCGAGATCGATCCGGCGGACCGCTTTGTGCTGCTCGGCCCGTCCGGGTGCGGTAAATCGACGTTGCTCAAAGCGGTGGCCGGGTTTATCCAGCCGTGCGAGGGCGAGATTCGCCTTCAAGGCCAAGCCGTTAATGCACCGGGTCCGGACCGGATCGTGGTGTTCCAGGAATTCGATCAACTGCCACCGTGGAAAACCGTCAAACAGAACGTGATGTTTCCGCTGCTGGCGTCGAAAACCCTCAAACGTAAAGAGGCTGAAGAGCGAGCGCTGCACTACCTGGACAAGGTCGGGTTGGCGGCGTTTGCCGATGCCTACCCGCACACCTTGTCCGGTGGCATGAAGGCGCGGGTGGCGATTGCCCGTGCGTTGGCGATGCAGCCGAAAATCCTCTTGATGGACGAACCCTTCGCCGCCCTCGACGCGTTGACCCGACGCAAGATGCAGGAAGAATTGCTGCTGCTTTGGGAGGAGGTGCGGTTCACGCTGCTGTTCGTCACGCACTCCATCGAAGAAGCGCTGGTGGTGGGCAACCGCATCCTGTTGCTGTCGCCGCATCCGGGGCGGGTGCGGGCGGAAGTTCACAGCCATCAATACGATTTGCACAGCCTCGGTGGCGTGGCGTTCCAGGAATCGGCGCGGCGCATTCATCGGTTGTTGTTCGATGAAGGCCAGTCCCCGGAAACCGAGCGCGAGCTGGATTTCTCCGATATTCGCATCGCTTACTGAGCCATTGAGAGGATTGCCCGATGAGCCAGTTGTCATCTGCACGCAAAGAATTTGAAACCGTCCTGGAGCCCCTGACGAGCGTACCGCTGGAGCGCGAATTGCCCCTCGGCCAGCGCATTTGGCAACAGGCCTGGATTCGTAAAAGCCTGATCCTGATTTTGCTCGCGGTGCTGTGGGAAGTAGTTGCCCGCATTCAGAACAACGACTTGCTGCTGCCGAGTTTTCTGCAAACCAGCAGCGCACTCTACGACGGACTGCTCAGCGGCGAATTGCTGGGCAAAGTCTGGATTTCCCTGGTGGTGTTGCTCAAGGGTTACCTGATCGGCATCGTCCTGGCGTTTGCCCTGACCACGCTGGCGGTCTCGACGCAGTTTGGTCGCGATCTGCTGAGTACCCTGACCTCGATGTTCAACCCGCTGCCGGCGATTGCGCTGTTGCCGCTGGCGCTGCTGTGGTTTGGCCTGGGGCAGAACAGCCTGATTTTCGTGCTGGTGCATTCAGTGCTTTGGGCCTTGGCCTTGAACACTTACGCCGGGTTTCTCGGTGTCTCGGAAACCCTGCGCATGGCCGGTCGCAACTATGGCCTAAAGGGCATGCGCTTCGTGCTGTTCATCCTGATTCCGGCGGCGCTGCCGTCGATCCTGGCCGGGTTGAAAATCGGCTGGGCGTTTGCCTGGCGCACGTTGATCGCGGCTGAATTGGTGTTTGGCGCGACCAGCGGCAAGGGTGGTTTGGGTTGGTATATTTTTCAGAACCGCAATGAGCTGTACACCGACAAAGTGTTTGCCGGGTTGGCGGTGGTGATCTTGATTGGGTTGCTGGTGGAGAACCTGGTGTTTGACACCCTGGAGCGGGTGACGGTGAAGCGGTGGGGGATGCAGCGCTGAGTTTTGTAGTGCCTGGCCGGGCCTCTTCGCGAGCAAGCCCGCTCCCACAGGTTTTTTGGTCCTGCACAAAATTTCATCCACTGAAGAACCCTGTGGGAGCGGGCTTGCTCGCGAAGGGGCCGGACCGGTCAACACATTACTCTGAGGATGTTTGCTAGCATTGCGCCTGAATCAATCCTGATCAGTCATGAGTGCTCAGCATGCAACTCCCGGACATGAACCTGCTGGTCGCCCTCGACGCCTTGCTCGATGAGGGCAGTGTGGTGGGCGCCGCGCGGCGGATGAACCTCAGCCCGGCGGCCATGAGCCGCACCCTGACCCGCATTCGCGAAGCCATCGGCGACCCGATCCTGGTGCGCGCCGGTCGTGGCCTGGTGCCAACCCCCAAGGCATTGGCACTGCGCGAGCAGGTGCGCGACGTGGTCGAGCAAGCGGCGCTGCTGTTCCGCTCCGCCGATGCGGTGGAACTGGGCACCTTGCGTCGTCGCTTCAGCATTCGCGCCAATGATTTTTTCGTCGGTGTGTATGGCGGCAAGCTGTTCGACACCATGGAGCGTCAGGCCCCGCATTGCGAGCTGCGCTTCGTCCCGGAAGGCGATGGCGACGATGAGGCGCTGCGCGAAGGGCGGATCGACCTGAGCATCAGCAACAATCGCCCGTTGATGCCGGAGGTGAAGATCCAGAACCTGTTTTCCACCCAGTTCGTCGGCCTGGCGCGAGAAGACCATCCCCTGTTCGATGAAGAAATCACCGCCGAGCGTTATGCCGGGTTTGCGCATATCAGCATGTCCCGTCGCGGGATTGCCCGTGGGCCAATCGACACGGCGCTCAATGCACTGGGCCTGGAGCGGCGGGTGGCGGTGATCGCGCCGAGTTTCCACGCGGCAATGTTTGCGCTGCCCGATTCCGATCTGCTGCTGCCGGTGCCGAAAGAAGCGCTGCTGAGCGTACGGCGGTTAGGTCTGAAACTGCGCTCGTTCACCCTGCCGATTCCATTGCCGACGCTGATGTTGACCCAGGCCTGGCATCCCCGCTACGACAAGGACCCGGCCCACCGCTGGATGCGCGAAACCCTCAAAGCGTGTTGCGATGAAACCTGGCTGGCCGCGCAACCCACTTGAAGCCAACACAAATCCCCTGTGGGAGCGGGCTTGCTCGCGAAGAGGCCAGCACATTCAGCACCCATACTGACTGACCCACCGCTTTCGCGAGCAAGCCCGCTCCCACAGGGTTGGTCATCATTGCGTCTGACGCACTTATAACCTGCCAACAAGTCAATTTTCGTAACGCCAAACCCTCCATAAAATGCCCCGGTATTCCCTTCCCGGAGCTCGCAGTACATGACTTCCCTCACGGCCCCGGCCCCTCTCGCCGCGACCAGCCCTGCCGCCGCTGCGCCACCGGTCTTCGGTCTGCGGATCATCATCGGCCTGGTGGGCGTGCTGCTGGCGGTGCTGGTGTCGGGCCTGAACGAGATGGTGACCAAGGTTGCCCTGGCCGACATTCGCGGCGCATTGGCCATCGGTTACGACGAAGGCACCTGGCTGGTCGCCAGTTACACCGCGACCTCGGTGGCGGCCATGGCGTTCGCGCCCTGGTGCTCGGTGACGTTCTCGTTGCGGCGTTTCACCCTCTACGCCATCGGTCTCTTCACGCTGCTGGGCGTGTTGTGCCCGTTCGCGCCGAACTACGAAAGCCTGTTGCTGATGCGCATCGTGCAAGGCCTGGCGGGCGGGGCGTTGCCGCCGATGTTGATGACCGTCGCCCTGCGTTTCCTGCCAGCCAACGTCAAACTCTATGGCCTCGCCGGATACGCCCTGACCGCGACCTTCGGCCCGGGCCTCGGCACGCCACTGGCCGGGTTGTGGACCGAGTACGTCGGCTGGCAATGGACCTTCTGGCAAATCATCGTGCCGTGCCTGATCGCCATGGCCGCCGTGGCTTACGGTTTGCCCCAGGACCCACTGCGCCTGGAGCGCCTCAAGCAATTCAACTGGCGCGGTTTGCTGCTGGGTTTCCCGGCGATCTGCATGCTGGTGATCGGCATCCTGCAGGGCAATCGTCTGGACTGGTTCGAATCGAGTCTGATCTGCTTTTTGCTCGGCGGCGGCTTGCTATTGCTGGTGCTGTTCCTGATCAACGAATGGTCGCAGCCGATTCCGTTCTTCAAGTTGCAGATGCTCGGCATTCGCAATCTGTCGTTCGCCTTGCTGACCCTCGCCGGGGTGCTGGTGGTGCTGTTGGCGGTGGTGGTGATTCCGTCCAGTTACCTGGCGCAAGTCCAGGGTTATCGGCCGATCCAGACCGCGCCGATCATGCTGCTCGCGGCGCTGCCGCAGTTGATCGCGCTGCCGTTGGTGGCGGCGTTGTGCAACTTTCGTTGGGTCGATTGCCGTTGGGTGCTGGGGATTGGCCTGGGCATGCTGGTGCTGTCCTGCCTCGGCGGTTCGCAGCTGACGTCGGTGTGGATTCGCAATGATTTCTACGTGCTGCAACTGCTGCAAATCTTCGGTCAACCGATGGCGGTGTTGCCGTTGCTGATGCTGGCCACCGGCAGCATTTCACCGATGGAAGGCCCGTTCGCCTCGGCCTGGTTCAACACCGTCAAAGGCCTGGCTGCGGTGATCGCCACCGGCATCATCGAGGCGTTGACCACTGCCCGCCTGCATTTCCACTCGACCATGTTGGTGGACAACCTCGGCAACTCACCCCTGGCCGACAGCGACAGCGCCGGCCTTGCTCATCGACTGCACGAGCAGGCCGTGGTGCTGACCGCTTCCGATCTTTACCTGTGCATGGCGGGCGTCGCTGCGGCGCTGATCCTGCTGATTTTCTGGCTGCCGACGCGGATGTATCCACCGCGTGCGCCGACTTGAACGCTTCACTGAACCAGAAGGTTTTTATGACGACTTTTACCAAGCAAAAAGTGGCTGTCGGCGTCGCCGCAGCGATCGCGGTCGGCGTGCTGATTTACCTGGTCGCGCCAGGCCTGTTCGGCAAACGCACACAACAGAGCACCAACGACGCTTTTGTCTCGGCGGACTTCACCCTGGTCGTGCCACGGGTCGCCGGGTTTATCAAAGAGGTGTTGGTGGAAGACAACCAGCAGGTCAAGGCCGGGCAATTGCTGGCGTTGATCGATGACCGCGACTTGCGCGCCGCCGCCCAGGCCGCCGACGCCGAAACCCTGGTGGCCAGGGCACAGCTGCAAAACGCCCGGGCGACTCTTGAACGCCAGACATCGGTCATCGCCCAGGCCCAGGCCACGGTGGTGTCAGCCAAGGCGGAAATGGCTTTCGCCGAGCATGAATTGAATCGTTACGACCACCTCGCGGGCGTCGGTGCCGGTACGGTGCAGAACGCGCAACAGGCGCGCACGCGCATCGATCAGGCGACCGCTCGATTGGCCAACGCCACGGCGGTGTTGGCGGCGGAACGCAAGCAGGTGGACATCCTCACCGCCCAGCGCGATGCCGCCGAAGGTGGGTTGAAACGCGCGCAAGCGGCGCTGGAAATTGCCAGTTACGAGCTGTCCTACACGCGGATCGTCGCGCCCCAGGACGGCATGGTCGGCGAGCGGGCAGTGCGGGTCGGTGCTTATGTCACGCCGGGGAGCAAGATTCTCGCCGTGGTGCCATTGGCCCAGGCTTACGTGGTGGCCAATTTCCAAGAGACACAACTGACAGATGTGCAGCAGGGGCAGGACGTGCAGGTGCGCGTCGACAGCCTCGGCGGCCAACTGTTGAGTGGTCGCGTCGAAAGCATCGCGCCGGCCACCGGGGTGACGTTCGCCTCGGTCAAACCGGACAACGCTACGGGCAACTTCACCAAAGTGGTGCAGCGAATTCCGGTGAAGATTGTGCTGGATCCGGGACAGCCGTTGGCTGAGCGGTTGCGGGTGGGGATGTCGGTGGATGCGCGGATTGATACTGCCAGCGTGGATAAGCATGAGGTGGTTCAGCGATGAGGAAATTTATTGGCTTGTCTGGCGCCTTCGCGAGCAGGCTCGCTCCCACCTTGAAATGCATTCCCCTGTGGGAGCGAGCCTGCTCGCGAAGAGGTCAGTTGCCTCAACTCACCCTGTTGGTCTTGAGCCTCAGCGCCTGCACCGTCGGCCCAGACTTCCATAAACCCCAACCACAGCAAATCACCGAATGGTCAAAACCAGCCAAGCCCGCCGAAAGCCAAGCGGTTACCCAAACCCTGGACGAACGCTGGTGGGAAGTTTTCCACGACCCAAAACTCTCAGCCCTGAGCCAACGCGCCCTGACCGATAACCTCGACCTCAAACTCGCCAGCAGCCGCTTGCAACAAAGCCGCGCCGCCCGCCAAGTCATCACTGCCGACCGCTATCCGACGACCGCCGCCACCGGTAGCTACGGACGCGAACGCAACAGCGGCGAAGGCCTGAGCGATCCGTCGGGTAAAAACGGCCGCTCGGCCTTCAACCTCTGGGACGCCGGTTTCTCCGCGTCCTGGGAACTGGACTTCTGGGGCCGCGTGCGCCGCGAAACCGAAGCCGCCGACGCGACTCTCGAAGTCGCCGAAAACGATCGCCGTGGCGTGCTGTTGTCGGTGCTGGCCGAAACCGCCCAGGACTACATTCAGTTGCGCGGCGTACAGAACACCCGCGCCGTCACTGAGCAAAACCTCGACGTCGCCCGGCATAGCTTGAAGCTCTCGCAACTGCGTCTGGCGGACGGCGTCGCGACGGACCTGGACGTCGCCGAAGCCGCCGCCCAAGTCGCGGCCATCGAATCGCGCCTGCCAGCGTTGGAGCAGCGTCAGTCACAACTGATCAACGCCTTGAGCCTGTTGATGGGCGAGCCGCCGCAAGCGCTGCAAGCCGAGTTATCCACAGACGGCCCGGTGCCGCAAACCCCTCGTCAAGTCGCGATCGGCCTGCCGTCGCAACTGGCCGAACGCCGCCCCGACATCCGTCAGGCCGAAGCGCGCTTGCATGCCGCGACCGCCAGCATCGGCGTGGCCAAGGGCGATTTCTATCCGCGAATCACGCTGTCCGGCAACATTGGTTCCCAAGCCATGCAACTGAGCGATTTCGGCTCCTGGGGCTCACGCTCGTTCGGCATCGGCCCGCAATTCAGCCTGCCGCTGTTCGATGGCGGTCGCCTGCGCGGCGTGCTCAACCTACGCGAAGCCCAGCAACAGGAGGCAGCCATTGCCTACCAACAAACCGTGCTGCGCGCCTGGCATGAGATCGACGACCAACTGACCGCCTACAACGCCAGCCAACTGCGCCGCGACAGCCTCGCCGAAGCCGTGCGCCAAAACCAGATCGCCCTGCGCACCGCACAACAGCAATACGTGGAAGGCGTGGTGGACTTCGTCAACGTGCTGACGGTGCAGGGCGAGTTGTTGGCGACTCAGCAGCAATGGGTTGAGAGCTCGACGGGCGTGTCGTTGGCGATGGTGGGGTTGTACAAGGCGTTGGGTGGGGGATGGGAGTCGGTTTATCCGGTGGTGGAGACTGCGCAGCGATAGTCAGTTCGCAAAAATTGAAAAACCGGCCGAAGCCGGTTTTTGCGCCCCTAACGGCCAGCCGAACTTAATCGCTGCGTACAAGGGTGGGTAAAGAATGTGATCCGTCCATACCCACAATGGACGGCATTCCGAGCAGGCCGTAGGACGCTTCTTGGCGGTTTGTAAGGAAACGAACACCAATCGCCTATCGCTCTCTTTCAGCAATGATGGCTATTCGCTTGACGCAAACCCCCGCTGTCGTAGACTCCGACCATCCGTCAGGGAGTCACGGTTATGCCGCGTTTTGGAAATTGGGTTGTCGGATTAGCCTTTGTAACGTGCGCAGTACAGGCGCAAACCCCTGCCCCAGACGATCCGTTGCTGGAAAACAGCGCGGTGGGTGGCGCGGCGCAGGCCAGCAGCGAGGCCCGTGGCGTGTTGCGGGCTCGGGATCAGGCGGTGCTCGCCAGCGAGTTGCCGGGGCGGATTGTCGAGTTGCCGTTCAGCGAGGGTGAGTCGTTCAAGAAGGGCGATACCTTGGCGAAGTTCGATTGCTCGGGTTTTCAGGCCCAGCTGAACGCTGCGCAGGCTGCCAGCCGTGGGGCCAGTGAAGAACTGGCGCACAACAAGCAATTGGCGGCGTTGAATTCCGTCGGGCGTTTTGAAGTGGCGCGGGCTGAGGCCAAGGTCAGCGAGACTCAGGCGCAATCCCAGGTTTATCAGGTGCAGGTCAAGCGTTGCAGCGTGCTGGCGCCGTTTGACGGGCAGGTCGTCGAGCGCAAGGTCCAGCGTTATGAAAGCGTGGCGGCCGGCGCGCCGTTGCTGGATGTGGTGGATAACCGCACCCTGGAAATTCATCTGCTGATTCCATCGCGCTGGATGGGCAAGCTCAAGCCCGGCCAGACCTTCAGTTTTGTCCCCGATGAAACCGGTCAGCCGCTGGACGCCACGGTCAAGCGCCTCGGTGCGCGGATCGATGAAGGCAGCCAGACCTTGCTGCTGGTGGCGACGCTGCCCAACGCCACGGGCCTGTTGGCCGGCATGAGCGGAACGGCGCGCTTCGCGGAGCTCAAGTGAACGCTCCCCTCAGCGGCGGTGCCGAGCAGGTCTTCGCCCGGTTTCTCGACCTCGAACGCCTGACCCGCGCGGCCCGTACCTCGGCGCAACTGGCCTACAGCCTGGTCAATGACAGCCAGGCGCTGTTCGGCTTTCGCCATGCGGCGCTGTTGATTGCCGGCAAGGTGCAGGCTGTGACCGGCGTGAGTGCGGTGGACCCGAATGCGCCGTTCGTGGCGTTCGTCGAGCAGGCCGTGGCGCAGTTGTTCAAGCTTGAAGTACTGAAACAGGCGCGGGTGATTCCGCAGGATGGGCTCAGCGAATCGATCCGCGCCGATTGGCAAAGTCTTTCCGCCGCCCAGGTGTTCTGGTTGCCGCTGGTGGATCATCAAGGCCAAGTCTTTGGCGGTCTGTGGCTGGCCCGAGACCTGCCATGGAACCCTTCCGAACAAGTTTTGCTCTCGCAACTCGGCGACACTTACAGCCATGCCTGGCTGGCGCTGCAACCGCGCAAACCGTGGCGGCTGCGCTGGACCCGCAAGCGTCAGGTAGCGCTGGTGGCGGTGGCGCTGCTGGCGTTGTTGATCCCGGTGCGCCAATCGGTGCTGGCGCCCGCCGAAGTGGTGCCGCTGGGTGGCCGAGTGGTTGCTGCGCCGCTGGACGGGGTGATTACCGAGTTCCTGGTCAAACCCAATCAAACGGTGAAAACCGGCGACCTGCTGCTTAAATTCGAAAACACCACCCTCACGGCTCAGGCCGATGTGTCGCAGCGCGCCTTGGGCGTGGCCGAGGCCGAACTGAAGGCCAACTCCCAGCGCTCCTTCGCCGATGCTGAATCCAGCTCGAAAATCGATTTGCTGGCGGCACGGGTCGAACAAAAACGCGCCGAACGGGACTACGCTCGCGAACTGCTCAAACGCAGCGAAGTGCGCGCCGAGCGGGACGGCATTGCGGTGTTTGCCGACGCCGAACGCTGGACCGGCAAACCGGTGCAGACCGGCGAGCGCTTGATGGAAATCGCCGACCCGAACCAGGCCGAGTTGCGTATCGAACTGGCGGTCGGCGATGCGATTGCCCTGGAACCAGGCGCGCAGGTTTCACTGTTTCTCGACAGCGATCCGCTGCAACGGCACCAGGCCAAACTCGAACGCTCGGCCTACGAAGCGCAACCCACGGCCGGTGGACAACTGGCGTATCGACTGGACGCAAATTTCGACGCAGCACCGCCGCGTATCGGCTTGCGTGGCACTGCCAAAATCTTTGGCGACCGCGCGCCGCTGGCGTTGTACCTGTTGCGTCGGCCACTGGCCGGGTTGCGTCAAAGCGTGGGCCTGTAGATGAGCCTGCCGAGCCTGCGGGCAGACCTGCAACTGCAAGCGGCAGCCCCGGCCCTCGACGGCTCGCCGCGCTGGACCCTGGCCGACCCGGTGCGCGGGCGCTATTTCAAATTGGGTGCGGCGGCGATGCGTCTGCTGCGCCACTGGTCCCTGGGCGATCCCGAGCAAGTCCTGCGTGCCGCCAACCGCGAGCCAGGCTTGCCGCTGGACGGCGCCGAACTGGATCAACTGCTGACCTTTTTGCGCGGCCATGACCTGATCAGCGCCCTCGACCCGCAACAACGCGCCAGCTACAGCCTGAAAGCCGCCGCGCAACGTCAGTCGCTGTGGCAGATCCTGTTGCATCAATACCTGTTTTTCCGCATCCCACTGTGGCGCCCGGACGCGTTTCTCAATCGCGCCTGGCCGTGGCTGGAGCGTTTCGGGCCGTATGCGTTACGTATTGGATTGCCGGCGACCCTGATGCTCGGCGTGTTTCTGGTGTCCCGGGACTGGCAGCGTTTTATCGCGACGTTTCCGCATCTGTTCAGCCTCGGTGGCGCGCTGGCGTTTGGGGTTGCGTTGTTCTTCGCCAAGCTGTGCCACGAGTTCGGCCACGCATTCATGGCCAAGCGCGCCGGTTGCCGGGTGCAAAGCATGGGCGTGGCGTTCATGGTGATGCTGCCGATGTTCTACACCGATGTCAGCGATGCCTGGCGGGTCAATGATCGGCGTGCGCGGTTGCTGATCGGTGCCGGCGGCGTGCTGGCGGAACTGGTGCTGGCGTGCATCGCGCTGCTGGCCTGGTCGCTGTTACCCGACGGTCCCGGACGCACCGCAGCGTTCATGCTCGCCAGCGCCACCTGGATCACCACGCTGGTGATCAACCTCAACCCGTTCATGCGTTTCGATGGTTACTTTTTGCTCAGCGATTTCTGGGAAGTCGACAACCTTCAGGGCCGGGCCTTTGCCCTATGCCGCTGGCGATTACGCGAAGCCTTGTTTGGTTACGGCGCGCCGGCGCCGGAACCCTGGTCGCCGTCGATGCAACGGCGTCTGCTGATCTGGGGCTACGGCTCGTGGTTGTGGCGTGCGGTGCTGTTTTTCGGGATTGCGCTGGCGGTGTATCACCTGTTCTTCAAGCTGCTCGGCATCTTCCTGATGATGGTGGAACTGGTGTGGTTCATCTTCCTGCCGATCGTGCGCGAATGGCGTGAGTGGTGGTCCCGCCGCGATCAGGCCCACGCGCCTCGGGTGTTGCTGAGTACCCTGGGGCTGGTGGCGATTGTCTTGCTGCTGGCCGTGCCGTGGCGCAGTGCAGTGGAATTGCCGGTGATGCTGGAGGCGGGCCGCGTCAGTACGTTGCATGCGCCGGTGGCGGCGCGGGTCAAGCAAGTGAATGTCCACGATGGTCAACTGGTGGCCCAGGGCGACGTGTTGATTGAACTGGAGACGCCCGATCTCGACTCACGCCAGGCCATCGTCCGACGGGAAATCCAGATCCAGCAATTGCAGATGCGCCGTCAGGCCAGCCGCAGTGAAACCGCCGCCGATGCCGGGATTGTCGAGCAGCGTCTGGCCGAGGCGGTGGCCGAATATCGCGGCTTGGCGGCACAACGCGAGCGCTTGCTGATCCGGGCACCCCAGGCCGGCAAGGTGCGGGACCTGTTGCCACAATTGACGGCCGGACGCTGGTTGTCACCCAAGGAACCGCTGGCCAGGGTCGTCGAGGAAGGCGCTCGATTGCGCGGTTATCTGGCGGAGGCCGAGTTGTGGCGGGTCGCGACCGGGGCGCATGGGCGTTTTATCGCCGAAGATCCGATGCACCCGGCGGTCGCCGTGCAGCTGAGTGAAATCGACGCCAATGGTGCCGGTTTCATTGAGCAGGAAGCGCTGACGTCAGACCACCACGGACCGATTGCCGTACGCCGCGACCAGAACCAGCGGCCCGAGCCGGTTCAGGCTCAATACGCGGTGCGCCTTACGACGCTGGACACCATCGCTACTCCGACACAGCCGTTGCGCGGTGTGGTGGTGGTGCAAGGTCGCAGTGAGTCATTGCTGGGAACGGCCTGGCGCCGGATGGCCGCGTTGGGTGTGAGGGAGAGTGGTTTTTAGCGCACGGAGAGATCGCAATGCTGAACAACAATTCCAATGATGTGGGTGATCTGGTGGTACGTCCGTCCGGTGCCACCGACGGGCCGTTTTTGCACAACCTTTACCACGCCGCACGGCCCGATCTGCAATGGATCGATGGCGAGCAAGAGCTGGTGGAAGAAGTGATTGCCCAGCAATTCAAGGTGCAGGAGCAGGGCACCGGGGAGTCTTATCCCAACGCCATGCACTTTGTGGTGGAAAAACTCGGCACACCGATTGGCGCGCTGACCGCCGATTTCGGCACCAATGAAATTCGCGTGCTGTACCTGGCGTTTATTCCGGCGGCGCGGGGCAAGGGCTATGGCCGCACGGTGTTGCAAGGTGTGCAGAAAGCCGCCGAACAGGTGCGCTGCCCGGTAGCGACGGTGGTCTGGGCGAACAATCCCCATGCGCGCCGGCATTATCTGGCGCTGGGGTTTCAGGTCGAGGAAAGCAACGTGGCGGCCGAGCGGCTGGTCTGGTATCCGGGCCAGCCGCAGTCGGCGGTGCTCAGTTGACGGTGATGTCGAAGTAAGTGTGGCTGGCGTCGCGTCCCAGTTCCGGGGTGCGAGACACAACGATGCCTTCGATGCGGCCCAGCTCTGGCAGCTCGATGGCGCAGGGACCGTCGATAAAGGTCGTCTGTGCCGGGCTGCTCAGTTCCACGCCAAACGGCATGCGCCCGGTGGCCGACATGCGTGCATTGGGTTTGTCCACCACGGACACGATCATCACGGGTAGCTCGCTGCCATCGCTCAGATAGAGCGGCTGAGAAGTGCCGAGCAACTGGCGGAAATGGTCGCCGGTAATCTGATCAAGCATGAATCTGCTCCCTGAAAAAATGGAGGGTCGGGGCCCTGGGCCCCGACGCCAGGGTCAGTTGCGCGAAGGGAAAAGCCCCTGCAGGGCCACACAGAAGTTCAACACCAGCACAGGGTTGACGATGCCCAGTGGCGTGCCGTTGCCGATGGTTTGCGCGGTGGCGGTCACGTTGACGGTGCCGCCCACGGTGCTGTTGACACCCTTGAGCGCAATCGGATTGGCGCCTTGTGCGGTCGAGAAGATTGCGGCGGAGCTCGGCCCCGTGGTTGCGGAGGCACCGATGTAGGCATTGTCATTCGACGGTGTGGTGGTGGGGGTGCTTGGCACACTGACCAGGTTGACCGTGGTGGAAGCCGTCAGGGCCGACGTGGCGGTGGCGGTGATGACCGGGGCATGCGGCGGCAGGTTGGAGACCAGCAGGCTGGTATTTTCCGTGCCGATGACTTCGCCGAGTACCCGGTTTGTCAGGTTGATGCCCTGGCCCTGGTGCATCGGCAAGCGCCCGCACAGGTTGGGCAGCATGAAGTTTTGCGACCCGTTGCCGCCATAGGTCACACCCAGCAAAGCGAACAATGCCTGGTACTGGCTGACTGGCAGCGTCTGCCCGTTGGCTTGCATCCAGCCGCTGGGGGCGTACGAGAAGCCGAAGGGAAGAATGGTTCCGAGAAAAACGTCCATAGTTTGTATATCCATGTGGTTTTTTGGAGGGTGCCGTACTGGCCCGACGCTACTGCTTGGGCCAGTACTCAGAGTAGACGCTGGTGCAAATGTCGCCGGATTGCGTTCTTGCAGAGATGGGGGCAGCATCGAACGACAACTCCCGAGCGTGTTCTGGAGTGATTGGGCTTTTTCGACCAGGCGGGTGATGTTTCATGGAGTACCGCAGGGAAACAGAGCTTGCCGGCAAGCCGGATGGGCGTGCCGGGCGTACTCGTGCCACGGTGATTTCGCCGCTGCCGCAATGGCTGGCCGATTATGGGTTCTGGCTGATTCTGGCGTTGGCCGCGGCCGTACGTTTTTACGACCTCACCGCTGCCGCTATTTGGGGCGACGAAGGCTCAAGCCTGCTGATGAGCCAATATTCCCTGGGCGATATCTGGTTTCACGCCGCCCATGACGTGCACCCACCGCTGTATTTCATGCTGCTGCACGGCTGGATCGAGTTGTTTGGCGACGGCATTTTCTCCATCCGCAGCTTGAGCGCATTGCCGGGCATTGCCACGGTGGCGCTGGGTTTCTGGCTAGTGCGGTTGGTGGCCAATCCCCGGGCTGCCCTGCTCGCCGGTTTATTGCTGGCGCTGCTGCCCACGGCGGTGCGTTACAGCCAGGAAGTGCGGATGTATTCGTTGCTCGGGCTGTGGTTGCTCGGTGCGACGATTGCGCTGGTGTATTGGGTCAAGCACCCGCTGCGCACGCGTTATCTGGTGATCTATGCGCTGCTGATGAGCGCCGGGTTCTACACCCACTACTTCACGGCCCTGTGCGTGATTGTGCATTGGACGTATCTGTTGCTTCTGCGCCTGCATCCCGCTCATCCGGTGAAACTCGTCACCCGCCCGGCCTGGTGGCTGACCAACGTTGCGATAGTCGCGCTGTTCATGCCCTGGTTGCCCGGCCTGATCGATCTGCTTCAGCACATGGATGAGCTCAAAGCCAATGGTGATGTGGGTTGGGAGACTGCGGTGACCCTGAGTTCACTGCCTGCGATGGTCTGGGATTACCTGATTCAGGACGATGGCGATGCCTTGCCGTGGCCGATCTTCATCGCATTGCCGCTGCTGTTGCTGGGGGTGATCGTGGTGACCGTTGTGCGGGATCGCAGCCTCTTTCGCTGGAGTGCCTTGCTGGCCCTCTACACCCTGTTGCCGCTGCTGTTGGTGTACGGCGTTTCGTTTATTTCGCCGGTGTTTATCGAACGCTACCTGACTGCTTTTGCGCTGGGCCTGCCGATGATCATGGGGCTGGCCATCGACCGATTATGGGATGGCTTTCGCGTGTTGGCGCTGGGGCTGCTGGTGCTGTTGGTCGGCACCCAACTGGTGGGGCTGAAGACCAATGCCACGGTGGATGTGAGTGATCAGCCCAGCGTGATGGTGGCGTTCGTCAATCAGCATTACGTCGAGGGCGACCAGATCGTTATCAGCGACCTGCTCTGGTACATGCCCTACGTCTATTACAACCGTACCGATGCCGCACCGATGCTCTACACCCCTCCGCAGGCCGATGGCACTTCAAGCCGTCCGAATGCCTACGGGTTTGGCACGCTGGTGGATGACAACGCTGAAAAAATCTACCTCGACCACCTCAGTGAACTGCCGCCAGGAACGGGGCGGGTATGGTTGATCAGCACTGCCGACCAGCCAGACGAATTCGCCCCGATACCCGCAGGCTGGCAAAAAGTCAGTGAAACGGAGTCCGGCAACAACCGTGCACGGCTGTTTCTGATGGCAACCAGAAAGCGTTAAACCGGACTTCTCATCCCCGATCAAATGGTTTTAGAGGTCGCTGAAACGTTTCAACCCATCTGGCTCAATGCTTTCAGACCAAGCCCGTATTTTTAGCTTCAAATTGATATCAAAACACCACTAGTCGACCCATGCTGCATAGACTACGCTTCGACATATAAAGGGACTTCCGACTAGGGTGAAGGGATTGCAGCAGTATCACTTTATATCCGGGCTGCCACGCTCAGGGTCTACCCTGCTGGCCGCCATATTGCTGCAAAACCCGCGTTTTCATGCGGGCATGAGCAGCCCCGTTGGCACCCTCTTTACCAGCGTCCTCGAACAATGCAGCGCCGGCAGCGAGTTCGGTGCGGTGATCGACACGCCTCTGCGTCGCCGTCTGCTGCGTGGGTTGTTCGACTCCTACTACGCCGACCAGGCCGACAAGCCCGTTATCTTCGATACCAACCGCCAATGGTGCTCGCGTCTGCCTGCGCTGCAGGACCTGTTTCCCAAGGCCAAGACCATCGCTTGTGTGCGCAACGTCGCCTGGGTGATGGACAGCCTCGAACGCCTGTACCGCGCCAACCCGTTCGAGAACACCAAGCTGTTCAACGACGAAGTCGAGCGCAATACCGTCTACAGCCGTTGTGAAACCCTGGCCCAGCGCAATCGCTTGGTGGGTTTTGCCTGGACAGCGCTCAAGGAAGCCTATTACGGCGAAAACGCCGACTCCTTGTTGATTGTCGATTACGACCTGCTCAGCCAGGCGCCCGAACGGGTCCTTCGGCTGGTCTACGAATTCATCGGCGAGCCGTGGTTCGAGCATGACTTCAACAACCTCGTCTACGACGCTCCGGAGTTTGACCAGGCCCTCGGCGTTTCAGGGTTGCATCGGGTCAAGCGCCAGGTGGCGCTGGAGTCCAGGCGCACGATCCTGCCGCCGGACTTGTTCGACAAATATGCAGAACTGTCCTTCTGGCACGATGGGTCCTCCAGCGCCGCCAATGTCATTCGTATGAAATCCGACGCCGCGATCAATTAATTGATCGCGGCTTTTTCTTGGCCGTCATAAAAGTTCGAGTTCGGGTGAGCAGCATGTGGTGGAACAACGGCAAGTCGAAAAAGGCCCAGGGCGCTCGCGTACTGGCATCGCCGATGATCATGTCCCTGGAACCGCGCATGCTGTTCGACGGCGCGGTCGCGGCCACGGTGGCCGATGCGGCCCAGCCCGACAGTCACCCCACGGCTGACACCGCCAAGCCGCCGGCGGCCGATCACCCGGCTGCCAGCAAAGACACCCATGGCCAGGCCGACAACGCTTCTGCCGCGACCCCCGCACCGGCAGCCACACCGACTGCCGTACCCGGCCAGAGCGTGGTGTTCGTCGATTCGCGCATCAAGGACACCGACAGCCTGCTCAAAGGCGTCGCACCGGGCACCGAAGTGGTGACGCTGGATGCCACCAAGGACGGCTTGCAGCAAATCGCCGCTTACCTCGACACCCACCAGGGCGTGAGCTCGGTGCAGATCATCGCCCACGGCAATGCCGGCGACCTGTGGCTGGGCAACAGCTACCTGTCGGCCGACAACGTCGCCGCGCGCAGCGACGTGCTGGCCGAGATCGGCAAGGACATGAACGTCGGTGGTGACATCCTGATCTACGCCTGTAATACCGGCGCCGGTGAACGCGGCGTCAGTTTTGTCGATTCCCTGGCACAACTCACCGGCCGCGATATTGCCGCGTCCACCAACCGTACCGGTGTGGGCGGCGACTGGGACCTGGAAATCGCCACCGGCAGTATCGAAAGCCGCAGCGTGTTGTCATCCGCGTCCATGGCCGGCTACCAGTACAGCCTGGCGACGCTGACTGTGCTCAATAACAGCGACAGCGGCGTGGGTTCCTTGCGCACCGCCCTGTCCAATGCCGTGGCCGGCGACACCGTCACCTTCAACACCAGCATGATCGTCGGGCTGAACACGCAGTTGACTATCACCAAGAACGTTACGATTGATGGTGACTTGAATAACGACGGCGTCGCCGACGTTACCCTTAACGGTCAGTACAAAACCCGCGTGGTGCAGGTCAATTCCGGTGTCACGGCGACCTTCGACGGCTTGATCATCAAGCAGGGCATGGCGGTCGGTGCAGGGGCTGCGGCGGGGACGGACGGCACCGGGGCGATGGGCGGCGGTATTCTTAACTCCGGCAACCTGACCCTCAGAAACGTCACGGTGACCGATAACGCGGCCTCTGGCGGCGGCGGTGGCGGTGGCGTCACCGCTCCTTACGTCGGCGGCGCGGTCGGTGGCGGCGGCGGTGGTGGCGGTGCGCTGGGTGGTCAAACCGGTGGTCATGGCGGCACCGCCGGTTTCGGCACTGGCGTGTATGCCGGTACGGCCGGCGGTGCGGGCAGCGGTGGTAATGGTGGCACCTACAACTCCAATTACATGGGCGGTCACGGCGGTACGACCACCGGTGGCGCCGGCGGCCTCGGCGCCTCGAATTACAGTAACGGCGGCAACGGCGGCACGGCGACCAACGGCACCGTGTCCATCGGCGGTGGCGGCGGTGGCTCCGGTTGGGACAAGGCCGGCCGGGCCGGCGCTTCGGCGTCTGGCGGTATCTACAACGCATCGACCGGCACCCTGACGGTGGTCGGTACATCCGTTATCTCCAACAACGTTGCGGCCGGTGGTGGCGGTGGCGGCGGTGGTGGCAACGGCGGTTCCAGCGACCCGGGTGGCGCGGGCGGCAAAGGCGTCGGCGCGATCTGGAACAAAGGCACCCTGTTGATGACGGCGGCCAACTTCGGCGCCATGGCCGGCAATGCCGGCGGCAGCGGTTCGGGCGGACAGGCATCGGGCGGCGGCGGCACAGGCGGCACCCCGGCCCCAGTGAGCAACATCTTCAACGACGGCGGTGTGGTCAATACCAACTACGCACCGGACGTGACCCCGCCGACGGTGTCGAGCATCGTGGTCGGCACCACCAACCTGAACTCCGGCGGCACCTCGCTGGTGACCATCACGTTCAGCGAGGCCGTGAACAATTTCACCAACGCCGACCTGACCGTGGCCAACGGCACGCTGAGCGCAGTCAGCAGCAGCGACGGCGGCATCACTTGGACCGCAACCCTGACGGCGGCGGGCAACATCAACGCCCCGACCAACGCCATCACCCTCGACACCACGGGCGTGCAGGATTTGGCGGGTAACGTCGGCACCGGTTCCGGCACCTCCAACAACTACGTGATCCACGACACCGTGGCGCCGACGGCATCCATCGTGGTCGCGGACACCGCGCTGAACAGCAGCGAAACCTCGCTGGTGACCATCACCTTCAGCGAAGCCGTGACCGGTTTCACCAACGCCGACCTGACTATCGCCAACGGTACGTTGACAGCGGTAAGCAGCAGCGACGGCGGCATCACCTGGACGGCGACCTTCACGCCGACCGCTGGCATCACTGACACCACCAACCTGATCACCCTGGACAAGACCGGCGTGCAGGATCTGTCCGGCAACGCCGGGCTCGGTGTGATCAACTCGAACAACTACGCCATCGACACCCAGCGCCCGACGGCGACCATCGTGGTGGCGGACACCGCGCTGAAAATCGGCGAAACGTCCCTGGTGACCTTCACCTTCAGCGAGGCCGTGACCGGTTTCACCAACGCCGACCTGACCATCGCCAACGGCACACTCACGGCCGTGAGCAGCAGCGACGGCGGTATCACCTGGACCGCGACCTTCACCCCAACCGCCAGCATCAACGACACCACCAACCTGATCACCCTGGCCAACACCGGGGTCAGCGACACGGCGGGCAACGCTGGCACCGGCACCACGGATTCGAACAACTACGCCATCGACACCGTGCGCCCGACCGCGACCATCGTCGTGGCCGACAACGCGCTGAGCATTGGCGAAACCTCGCTGGTGACCATCACCTTCAGCGAAGCAGTGAGCGGTTTCACCAACGCCGACCTGAGCATCGCCAACGGCACGTTGACCGCCGTGAGCAGCAGCGACGGCGGTATCACCTGGACGGCGACCTTCACCCCAACCGCCAGCATCAATGACGCGACCAACCTGATCACCCTGAACAACACCGGCGTGCAGGACCTGTCCGGCAATGCCGGCACCGGCACCACGGATTCCAATAACTACGCCATCGACACCCTGCGCCCGACCGCAACCATCGTGGTGGCGGACAATGCGCTGAAAATCGGCGAAACCTCGCTGGTGACCATCACCTTCAGCGAAGCCGTGACCGGTTTCACCAACGCCGACCTGACCATCGCCAACGGCACGCTCACAGCGGTGAGCAGTAGCGACGGCGGGATCACCTGGACCGCGACCTTTACCCCAAGCGCCAGCACCAATGACGCGACCAACCTGATCACCCTGGACAACACCGGCGTGCAGGATCAGTCCGGCAATGCCGGCACCGGTACGACCAACTCCAACAATTACGCGATCGACACCGTGCGCCCCACGGCAACCATCGTGGTCGCGGACAACGCGCTGAAAATCGGCGAAACCTCGCTGGTGACCATCACCTTCAGCGAGGCCGTGACCGGTTTCACCAACGCCGACCTGACCATCGCTAACGGCACACTCACCGCAGTGAGCAGCAGCGACGGCGGGATCACCTGGACCGCGACCTTCACGCCAACCACCAGCATCACCGACGCGACCAACCTGATCACCCTGGACAACACCGGGGTCAGCGACACGTCGGGTAACGCCGGCAGCGGCACCACCGATTCCAATAACTACGCGATCGACACGGTCCGCCCAACCGCGACCATCGTCCTCGCCGACCCGAGCCTCAGCGCAGGCGAAACCTCGCTGGTGACCATCACCTTCAGCGAAGCCGTGAGCGGTTTCACCAACGCTGACCTGAGCATCGCCAACGGCACGTTGACCGCAGTGAGCAGCAGCGACGGCGGCATCACCTGGACCGCGACTTTCACGCCGACCGCCGGCATCAATGACGCGACTAACGTCATCACCCTGGCCAACACCGGCGTGGCTGACCTGGCCGGCAACGCGGGCGCGGGCACCACCAACTCCGGCAACTACACCATCGATACCGTGGCGCCCACGGCGACCATCGTGGTCGCCGACAATGCGCTGAAAATCGGCGAAACCTCGCTGGTCACTATCACCTTCTCTGAGGCGGTAACCGGCTTCACCAACGCTGACCTGACCATCGCCAACGGCACGCTGACAGCGGTGAGCAGCAGCGATGGCGGCATCACCTGGACGGCCACGTTTACGCCGACCAACACCATCACCGATGCCACTAACCTGATCACCCTGGACAACAGCGGTGTGCAAAACGCCTCGGGTAACGCCGGCAGCGGCACCACCAATTCGAACAACTACACCATCGACACCGTGCGTCCAACCGCGACCGTCGTGGTGGCTGACCCAACCCTGGCGGCGGGTCAAACTTCGCTGGTGACCATCACCTTCAGCGAAGCGGTGACCGGCCTGACCCTCGCCGACTTCACCGTCGAAAACGGCGCCCTTTCCGGGCTGACCACCAGCGACAACATCACCTACACCGCGACCTTCACGCCAAGCGCGAGCATCAACGACGCGACCAACCTCATCACGCTGGACAACACCGGTGTCGCGGACGTGGCCGGCAACGCTGGTTCAGGTACCACCGATTCCAACAACTACGTGATCGACAGCCTGCGTCCGACCGCCACCATCGTAGTCGCCGACCCGACCCTGAGTGCGGGCGAAACTTCGCTGGTAACCATCACCTTCAGTGAAGCGGTCAGCGGTTTCGACAACAGCGATTTGAGCGTGCCGAATGGCACCTTGAGTGCGGTGAGCAGCAGCGACGGCGGCATCACCTGGACCGCGACCTTCACGCCGACAATCGGCGTCAAGGATACCTCTAACCTGATCGTCCTCAACAACACCGGGGTGACCGACATTGCCGGCAACGCGGGCACCGGCACCACCAACTCGGCCAACTTCACCATCGACACCGTGCTGCCGACGGCCACTATCGTGGTTGCCGATACCGCGCTGAACATCGGTGAAACCTCGCTGGTGACCATCTCTTTCAGCGAGGCCGTGACCGGTTTCAGCAATGCCGACCTCACTATCGCCAACGGCACACTTACCGCCGTGAGCAGCAGTGACGGCGGCATCACCTGGACGGCCACGTTTACGCCGACCAGCGCCATCACCGACGCGACCAACCTGATCACCCTGGACAACAGCGGTGTGCAAAATGCTTCGGGTAACGCCGGCAGCGGCAGCACCGACTCCAACAACTACGCCATCGACACCCAGCGCCCCACCGCGACCATCGTGGTGGCCGACCCGGCCCTGGGCGTTGGCCAGACCACTCAGGTGACCATCACCTTCAGTGAGGCGGTCAGCGGTTTCGATAACAGCGACCTCACCATCGACAACGCGACCCTGAGCAATGTCAGCAGCAGCGACGGCGGGATTACCTGGACCGCCACGTTGACGCCGTTGGCCGGCATCACCGACACCAGCAACATCGTGCGCCTGGACAACACCGGCGTTCAGGATCTGTCCGGCAACAGCGGCAGCGGCACCACCGATTCCAATAACTATGTAATCGACAGCCAGCGCCCGACCGCCACCATTGTGTTGAGCGACACCACCCTGAAACCGGGCGAAACCTCGCTGGTGACCATCACCTTCAGCGAGGCGGTCAGCGGTTTCGACAACAGTGACCTGATCATCGCCAACGGCACGTTGAGCGCAGTGAGCAGCAGCGACGGCGGCATCACCTGGACCGCGACCTTCACCCCGACCATTGGTGTGACGGACGCAACCAACGTGATCACCCTTAACAACACCGGCATCGCTGATGTGGCCGGCAACGCGGGCGCAGGCACCACCGATTCCGCCAACTACGTAGTAGAAACCCAGGTGCCGACCGCGACCATCGTGGTCGCCGACAATGCCCTCAAGGCCGGTGAAACGTCTGCGGTGACCATCACCTTCAGCGAAGCCGTGAGCGGTTTCACCAACGCCGACCTGACCATCGCCAACGGCACGTTGAGCAACGTCAGTAGCAGCGACGGCGGTATCACCTGGACCGCGACTTTCACCCCGACCACCAACGTGACCGACACCACCAACCTGATCAGCCTCGACAACACCGGCGTGATCAACGGTTCGGGCAACAGCGGCGTGGGCGTGACCGATTCCAACAACTACGCCATCGACACCGCGCGGCCGACCGCGACCATCGTCGTGGCGGACAACCGCTTGGGCATCGGCGAGACCACCACAGTCACTATCACCTTCACCGAAGCAGTATCCGGTTTCGACCTGTCGGACCTCAGCGTCGCCAATGGCAACCTGTCCAACCTGCTCAGCAGTGACGGCGGCAAAACCTGGACGGCGACCCTGACCCCGACGGCCAATATCAACGACACCACCAACCTGATCCTGCTCGACAGCAGCAACGTGGCGGACGCCGCCGGCAATGCCGGGGCGGGGATCGCGATCTCCAACAACTACGCGCTCGATGCCACGCGGCCGACTGCAACCATCGTGGTCGCCAACCCGAACCTGGGCATGGGCCAAACCACGCTGGTGACCATCACCTTCAGCGAAGCGGTGAACAACTTCGACCTGTCGGACCTCAGCGTCACCAATGGCGAACTGACCAACCTGGCCAGCAGCGACGGCGGCAAGACCTGGACCGGCACCTTCACGCCGACCGCCAACATCACCGACCCGAGCAACTTCATTGCCCTGGACACCAGCAACGTCACCGACCTGGCGGGCAACACCGGCGACACGGTGACCGTGTCCAACAACTACGTGATCGACGGCGAACGGCCGACCGCCACGGTCGTCGTGGCCAACCCGAACCTGGGCGTGGGCCAGACGTCGCTGGTGACCTTCACCTTCAATGAAGCGGTGAGTGGCTTCGACCTGTCCGACGTCAACGTGGCCAACGGCACCTTGTCCAACCTGTCGAGCAACGACGGCGGTAAAACCTGGACCGCGACCCTGACGCCGACCAGCAACCTGAGCAACGCCAGTAACGCGATCAGCCTGAACGTCGCGGGCGTCACGGACGGTTCGGGCAACGCCGGCAGCGGCACCAGCCAATCGAACGGCTACGCGATCAACACCGTACCGGCACCGTCGACGACGGTTGTGGTGGTGCCGCCGGATCCGGAGTTCCGCGTCTCGCAACCGGTGGTCGTACTTGAGCAGCCGCACCTGCCGCTGCAACCGGTCATCTTCGCCGCTCCAACCGGCACGCTGGCCTCGCCACTGACGTTTGCACCGCTGTTCGAAGACCGGGTGCTGGGGGACGGCATCCGGCCATTGGGCGACATCTTCATCAACCGCGGGGCGCTGGCGCCGAGCTTTATTGCCCAGGTGTTCAGCAGCAGCGACAGCGGCACGGGCGATGGCTCGGGCCACGGCTTCCTCGGGTTTGGCGGCGGCGATGGTGGGGTGTTCGGCACCAGTACGTTGTCGAGCCTGTTCAATCAGGACACCGGTGCCGAGCGTGATTCGCTGAATTCCTTCAGCAGTCATTCGATTCGTGGCGGCGATGTGTCCCAAGGCCTGCGCGGGGTGTTTGGCGCGCCGACCCTGGGCCAGCAATTACAAGAACTCAAAGACACCGAGCAACGGCAGGTCAACAGCCTGGCCGCCGCTTTGCAACAAGTCGGCATCAGCGAAATGCAGGCTTGAAACACACACATAATTCAGTGCGGCACCTAGGGGCGATCCAGGGATGAAAAGAAGTCATAAGTTATTCGGCGCCAGCCTGCTGGCGTTGGCGATCAGCGGATGTGCGGTCAAAAGTGAGCCGATTGAACGCAGCGTCAGCGAGCAACGTGCCAAAAGCGATATGCAGACGATGTACACCGGTCAGGAGCCGCTCAGTGGCCCGCTGACCTTGCACCAGGCGATGGCCCGCGCGGTGAAGTACAACCTCGAAGGCCGGCTTAAAATCATGGAAGAGGCCCTGGCCAAACGCCAACTCGACCTCGCCAGTTTCGACATGCTGCCGCGCATGGCCCTGGATGCAGGCTATGTCGGGCGTAGCAACGTCGGCGCCTCCAGCAGCCAGAGCGTGCTCACCGGCACCCAGTCGTTGGAACCATCGACGTCCCAGGACCGCGACCGTCGCGTGGCCGACCTGACCATGGTCTGGAACGTCCTCGACTTCGGCGTCAGCTACATCAGCGCCAAGCAGCAGGGCGACCAACGCCTGATCGTTCAGGAACGCCGGCGCAAAGTGATCAACACCATCGTCCAGGACGTGCGCTCGGCCTATTGGCGCGCCGTGGCCGCCGAACGCCTGCTCACGCAGATCGACAGCCTGATGGCGCGGGTCGATACCGCGCGCAGCAACAGCCAGAGCATGAGCGAACAGCGCATTGGCGACCCGGTCGTGGCGCTGGGTTATCAGCGCTCGCTGATCGAGGCGACCCGCCAGTTGCAAGAGCAGCGCCGCGCGCTGTCCCTGGCCAAGACCGAACTGTCGACCCTGATCAACCTGCCGATGGGCACCGATCTGAAACTGGCGACCCCGGACGATTACGCGATCCCGCAACTGAAAGTCGGCATGGCCAGCCTCGAACACGAAGCTTTGGCTAGCCGTCCGGAATTGCGCGAGCAGGATTACCAGACCCGCATCAGCACCGCCGAAACCCGCAAAGCCATGCTGCGGCTGTTGCCGGGGCTGGAGTTTTCGGCCGGCGGGCATTACGACAGCAACTCGTTTCTGGTCAACGACAAGTGGGCCGACTACGGCGTGAAGCTGACCTGGAACCTGTTCAACGTGATTTCCGCCCCGGCGGCGATCAACGTGGCCAAGGCCGGCGAAGAGGTGGCCAAGGCCCGGCGTCAGGCGATGTCCATCGCCGTGCTGGCGCAGCTCTACGTGGCCAACGCCAACTATCAGGAAGCGCTGCATCAATTCCAGACCAACCAGGAACTGTCGAGCATCGACGGGCAGATCCTCGGGCAGTTGCGTAACCGTCATCAGGCGGCCGGCATTGGCGAACTGGACTTGATCCAAGGTGAACTGAACACCTTGCAGGCGGACTTGCGTCGGGACCTGTCCTACGCCGATCTGCGCAACGCTTACGGCCAGATCTTCGCCAGCGCCGGGCTCGACCCGATGCCGGATGAAGTGCAATCCACCGAAGTCCAGTCCATCGCTACGGCGTTGGCCAATCGTGAAGCCGCGTGGGCGTCGGGCAACATTGCGGTGCCGGTGGCGGCCCATGCCCCGGCCCAGTAATTTACTGGCGCCGACCGCCAGCATCAGCCGTGCACAACGCGAGGCCCGCAACGGCCATCGCGGCACGGCGATTTTGCTGACCGGTTTGCCGGCGGCGGGCAAATCAACCCTGGCCCAGGCACTGCACGCCGCGTTGTTCGAACGCGGCGTGCAAAGCGTGGTGCTCGATGGCGACGGGCTGCGGGTCGGGCTCAATCGCGATTTGGGCTTTACCGACAGCGATCGTCAGGAAAACATCCGCCGTGCCAGTGAACTGGCCGCATTGCTGGTGGAGAACGGGCAGATTGTGATCCTGGCGATGATTGCGCCGCTGGTGGAACTGCGGGAGATGTATGCCCAGCGCCTCGGCGAGGATTACCGCGAAGTCTGGTGCAGCGCCTCCCTGGCGGTGTGCGAGCAGCGCGACCCCAAAGGTCATTACGCCCGCGCCCGTCGCGGCGATCTGGTGAGTTTCACCGGCGTTTCCGCGCCTTACGAATCGCCGCCGTCCGCGTCGCTGGTGCTCGATACCGGGGTGCAGTCGGTGGAGGCGTGTCTTGATCGCTTGCTGACCTGGCTCGGCGAATGCGCGGTGCTGCCACAACGATGAGTCGACCCGCGTTTTCTCGCTTGCCAGTGATGGTGGATTTGCCGTTGCTGTTGCAGGCGTTGGCGGCGATTGGTGAACACGAATGGCACGGTCATTTCAACACGGCTTACTTCTCCGGCGACTGGAGCGGCGTGGCGCTGATTTCGGCGGCGGATGCGTTGACTGAATTGTCGCCGGGCCTGGGTGCACCGCTGTTGCGTGCACCGTGGCGGCGCGATATGCGCTGGCAGCAAGGCTTGCGCGACCTGCCGCTGGACATCGTTTCGGCACGCCTGTTGCGGCTCGGGCCGGGCGGGCAAATTCATGAACATCGCGACTATGACCTGGGCGAGCCGGACGCCGATTTGCGCCTGCACATTCCGTTGCTGAGTCCGCCTGAGGTGGACTTTATGCTCGATGGCCAGCGCATGCCGATGGCGGCGGGGGAGTGTTGGTTTCTTGATTTGTCACGGCCCCATCGCGTGGACAATCGCGATTGTTCGGCGCGGGTTCATCTGGTGCTCGATTGCCGTCCTGGTCCTTGGCTGGAACAGGCAATTCTTGAGGGGCTACCGACCACCCCTGCGCCTGATGTCGGGGACGGGGCTTTGCTGCAATTTCAGCGCTTGGTGGCGAGTGATCCGCAGCTTTCGAATGTGTTGCAGGGCTTGGCAGACACGGAGGTTTTCATCGTCCGTGTTTTAGAGATGGCGGCTGAGCGAGGCCTGGTGTTTTCCCGGGAAGAATTGCGCGCCGCGATGCGCAACGGTCGTCGCCAATGGAATGAACAATGGAACGCCTGAACCTGGAAGGTTGGCTGCCGATTCGGGTCTGGCAGCAGGCCGGCGAATGGCAGGTGGATTGGTGTTGGTTTGGCGATACGCCGCTGCATCAGCCGTTTTTTCGCGAGGCCGTGGATGATGCGCTGCGGTTGCCGTTTAACCAGGCGTTTCGTCGGCAAACGCCGTTGGCTGTTCTTAGTGATTGGCAGGTGACAAGTCCGGGATTGGCGCCAAGTGCGTTTATCTTTCACGCTTCGCGGTGTGGCTCGACGTTGATCAGTCAGATGCTTGCGCGGCTCGATGATCACATCGTCATCAGCGAAGCGCCGCCGCTCGATGCGTTGCTGCGCAGTGACTTGCCGGCGGCTGAGCGGCGTAGGGCGATTGAAGGGTTGTTGTCTGCTTATGGCCAGCGTCGCGTAGGTTCGGAGCAACGGTTGGTGATCAAAC
Organism: Pseudomonas sp. NPDC096950; assembly: GCF_044762525.1. NCBI lineage: Bacteria > Pseudomonadati > Pseudomonadota > Gammaproteobacteria > Pseudomonadales > Pseudomonadaceae > Pseudomonas > Pseudomonas sp. NPDC096950. The sequence goes on from NZ_JBIWEL010000019.1 coordinate 66,091, forward strand.
TCGATGCGTGGAACATTGCGGAGTTACCTCTGTTGCGCGAGTGTTTTCCGGACACGCCCTGGATGTTTCTGTACCGCGATCCGCTGGAAATTGCCGTTTCCCATCTGCGCCGGCCGGGGATGCATATGGTGCCGGGGATGATTGGGGCTAGCGGGCTGGATGATGACCAGCCATTCGATGGTCGTGAGGATTACATCGCGCGACGGTTGGGGCGGTTGTTGGGTTTGGGGTTGGTGCAATGCCGGGAGTTTGGCGGGTTGGCGGTGAATTACAGTGAGTTGCCAGGGGCGATGGCGGGACGGTTGGCCGGGTTTTTTGGGTTGGATGATGTGCAGCGAGAGCAGGTGTTTGCGGCGGTGGGGCTGCATGCCAAACAGCCTACAGAGGTGTTTGTCGGGGACAGTGACAGCAAGCGCCGCGAGGCTTCGGCGCTGTTGGTTGAGCGGGTGGGGTGTTGGGCGCTAGGGCCGTATCAGGCTTTGGAAAATAGTCGGCAGGTCTGACGCCTTCGCGAGCAAGCCCGCTCCCACAGGGTGATCTTCGGTGAATACAAATTGTGTGTCCGACCTCAATCCCCTGTGGGTGCGAGCCTGCTCGCGAAAGCGGTGTGTCAGCCACCATTGATGTTGAAGCTTATGGCCTCTTCGCGAGCAGGCTCGCTCCCACAGGGGGAATGCGGTGCAAATGTGGGAGCGGGCTTGCTCGCGAAAGCGGTGGTCACTTCACCGCCAATTTACCTGACTAAACCTTGCTCTCAGCCATCGACTCATGGTGATCCAGCACTCGCTCCACCAACAACTGCACGCCATCTGATAGACGACTGATCGCCAGGGCGACAGAGCGGCGTGTGCCTTCCACATCGTCCGCCAAATCCGCCGCAATCGCGCTGATAGACATCAAGTCTTCGGAAGCATTGGCCAGCATGGCTTCGGGATCGTTGATACCCTCGGCGACGGCGAATAGCTGGTATTTACGGCGCTTGGATCGTTTTTCTTCGGCCGGGGGGAAGTAATGGGCGAAGGCGCGGTCGGCGGCTTCTTTCATTTTTGTGGCGTCGAGTGCTTCGGGGGAATCGGCTCCAGAGTTTTCTGGAGGATTTGGAGTCTCTTTGAACATGATTAGCCTCTTTATGTAAAAGACGCTGACCCGGTCCGCTTGCACGCGAAGGTAGGGTGGCAGCTATGTGCGGGGTGCAAGACCGAGTAAGAGACCGACCAACAAAACCTCGGCAGATCCGAAGATCTCCCGCACACAGCCGCCATAAAGCGAGGACAGCGAACACAAAGTGCTCGATGAATACCTATAGGCTAGGAATTGTTGGTGTTTTTACCCGGACTTGCACGTCCGTGTCACCGTTTATTCAGTGACAAAGCCAGACTAGACCTGGCTCCGGGCCGGAACAAGTTCACCAACGCCGCTACAACTTGAAGGAAATCTCCGACGAAATTGCCGGACAAGGGTGTTTGTAGGAAAGATCAAAAGATCGCAGCCTTCGGCAGCTCCTACAGGTGTACGCCGAACCCCTGTAGGAGCTGCCGAAGGCTGCGATCTTTTGATCTTCCTCACGGTTTCGAAGACAAATCCGCCATCCCCTTAAGCAATTCAATCGGCAACGGAAAGACAATCGTCGAACTCTTGTCCCCGGCAATCGAACTCAACGTCTGCATGTACCGCAACTGCATCGCCCCCGGCTGACGCCCAAGCATTTCCGCCGCTTGCATCAGTTTTTCCGAAGCCTGCAACTCACCCTCGGCATGAATCACCTTGGCCCGCCGTTCACGCTCGGCCTCGGCCTGTTTGGCGATGGCGCGCACCATCGACTCGTTCAAGTCCACATGCTTGATTTCAACGTTGGCCACCTTGATGCCCCAGTTGTCGGTCTGGGCGTCGAGCACTTGCTGGATATCGACGTTCAACCGCTCCCGCTCGGCCAGCAGTTCGTCCAGTTCATGTTTACCCAGCACCGCACGCAACGTGGTCTGAGCCAATTGGCTGGTGGCCATGAGAAAGTCTTCGACCTGGATAATCGCCTTCTGCGGATCGAGCACGCGGAAGTACAGCACCGCGTTGACCTTCACCGACACGTTGTCCCGGGTAATCACGTCCTGGGGCGGGACGTCGAGGACGATGGTCCGCAGGTCCACGCGAACCATTTGCTGCACCGCCGGAATCAGCAAAATCAGGCCCGGCCCCTTGACCTGCCAGAAGCGCCCGAGCTGGAACACCACGCCGCGCTCGTATTCACGCAGGATGCGAAAGGTCGACCCCGCCAGCACAATCACCAACAGCAGCAGCGCGGCAAAACCCAGTTGCAGGCCCATGGTTATTCTCCCGCCGGCGCCGCGTCAGCCGCGGCCACTTGTAGCAGTAATCCCTTGCGTCCCACGACCCGGACGTTTTGCCCCGGTTGCAGCGGCGTGGCGCTCAGCACTTGCCATTTTTCGCCCTGCAAATGCACCCAGCCGTTGTAGGCACTGTTGGCCTGCAACGCCATCACCGGCGTCACGCTGCCCACCAGCCCGGCATCGCCGCTGACGATGCGGCGCGGGCGGGTTTTCAGGGCATGAATCACCAGGAAAATCAGTAGCAGGACGCTGATCAGTCCGAGGCCGATCATCAGCGGCACGGGCACTTGGGTGTTGGTCAGAATCACCGCGCCGGCGACAAACATCACCAGGCCGCCGAGACCGATCACGCCGTAATTAGGCACGGTGACCTCGGCCACCAGGAACGCGATGCCAAACGCAATCAGCCACAGGCCGAGGGGATCGGCAATGAACAGCACGACGTTGTCCGCCGCGAAAACCGGTCCGCTCACGGTCAACAGCAGCGCCACGGCACAGCAACGAATGTTCACGTGACCCTCCGCGAGAGTTGGATGGTTCTGTATAGAGTCTAGCTGAGCTGCGAGTTGTACGAATTTTGACCAGTTTTTGCGGTGATTCCGGTGGGCAGATTTCCCACGCGAAGGCGTCGGCGGGCCTAGACTTTTAGTGGAAGAAAACAGCGTTAACCATCGTCCGTTTGCCGTTGCAGCGGACACCGAGGTGCATCATGCGTATGGCAAGAACCGTGCAGGAGAGCCTCAATCGGGCTCAATGCGAATTCGACATCGTCACCCACCCGCACTCGGCCAGCAGCCTCGAAACGGCTCGCGTGTCGGGCATTCCTGCCGAACGGGTGGCCAAATCGGTGATCCTCGACGACCACCACGGGCATTACCTGATGGCCGTGCTCCCCGCCAGCCGTCACCTGGACCTGAGCAAAGTACGCGGCAGCGGCGAATGGCAGATCACCCGGGAAAGCACCCTGGCGCACCTGTTCAACGACTGCGAACGCGGCGCGGTGCCGGCGCTGGGTGAATCCTATGGCCTGGACATGCTCATCGACCCATTGCTGACCCGGCAGAAAGATATCTATCTGGAAGCCGGCAACCACAACAACCTGCTGCACATGAGCATGCCGGAATTTCTGAAAATGGTGCCGCATGCGGAGGTTTGCGAGTTGAGTCATTAAATATCACGGTGTTCGTAAGGCCGCTTTCGCGAGCAGGCTCGCTCCCACAGGGAAATGCGGTAAAACTGTGGGAGCGAGCCTGCTCGCGAATAATTTTCCAGACACCCAGGAGCCCAACATGGAATCCCCAACCCACAGCCTGCCCTCCCTGTTCAAACAACTCGGCCTGGACAACGACCCGGTCAGCATCGACCAATTCATCGCCACCCATTCCCCACTCAAACCTGAACTGCACCTGGCGGACGCGTTTTTCTGGAGCGAGAGCCAAGCTGCCTTTTTGCGGGACGAGATTCTGGATGATGCGGATTGGGCGGAAGTGGTGGATCAGTTGGATGTGTTGATGAGGAAGGGGCGGGGGGTGTGAAACGGGGGAGTTCTTCAACTCTCCAGCGGCCACTGTCGGGACGTGTGAACCAGCGCGTGTATCCAGATCGCGTCCTGTCCCAGCTCATAAATAATGCGATAGCTCTGATGCGGAATCAGCTCTCGAGTGCCTGCGATTATTCCGGCAGGGCCGCTTTCGGGGTATTTGGAAAGTCGTGAAATTGAATCGGTAAAGCGGTTATCCATTGCGATGGCTGCTTTCGGATTCACCGCGTGGAGGTAGTCCCAAATGTCCGCACGATCCTGTGCTGCTGCTGGCGTCCAAATAACCCTCATTCTTCAGCAGCCCTAGCTCGCCTGGCAGTAAATTCTGCTTCAACTTCGTCATTCGTCAGGCCTTCGCCCGCTTCCATGGACGCTCGAGCGATGTCTACTTTGCGTTGTAAAAACGCTTCGTACTCACGCGACTCTCGCTGTTTTTGAACGAACTGACGCATCATGTCCCTAACGATTTGCGAAGCAGGGCGATGCGAGGCTTCGGCCTCAGCCATGAACTGCTCGCGCAATTCCGGTTCAAGTTTCATTGTGAAAACGGCTTGTTTTGACATGGTCTGCCTCCTCAACTGATGTGCTGACGAAGTATATACGTCGTTAGTACAAAATTTGACCCGACCGAAAATCTACGCGACGTGTGGTGTCTTACAAGGAATGGGACGTCGGAATTGGAACATGCTCGTCTTCATACTTATCAACCAGCATCGCCAACGTATCGAGTTCATTCCCTTCAGGTGAGTTCGGTGGCGCTCCCCATAGCTGTTCAATGCGCAAAAGCGCGCTGTTGAGTTCCTGATCGGTTCGGATGGATTTAATGTCCATTACAAGTTCCCCAATTGATCTGATTGCTCAAAGAATGCGTGCCAAAGACGCTGTCGTTGATCGCCAAATTGTTTCAAAACTTGACCGCCCTTTCCCTCGAATGCGATATTGATAGTTAGCAAACTAACAGTGTGTCATTCCCCCGTGCCAAAAAACCTCGACGCTCTCCAGATGAACATCAGCAGTGCCATGGTGGTGGCCGCCAGGCATTGGCGGAAGATCTGCCAGACCACGCTGGTCAATTATGGAATCTCCGAAGCCTGCGCCGTCCCGTTGTTGATGATCGGGCGTTTGGGGGAGGGTGTGCGGCAGGTGACGGTGGCGCAGGCGGCGGGGATGGAGAGTCCGTCCCTGGTGCGTTTGCTCGATCAGTTGTGCCATTCGGGCTACGTGCGCCGGACGGAAGACGCCCACGACCGCCGCGCCAAGTGCCTGAGCCTGACCGACACCGGTCGCGAGTTGGTGCAAGCGGTTGAGGTCGAGCTGGTGCGTTTGCGTCACGAAGTGCTGGAAGGCATCGAACAAGGCGATCTTGAAGCGGCGCTGCGTGTGCTACGGGCGTTTGAAGCCGCGAGCTATCCGTCGGTGGTCCAATCTTGAGCGGTTTCTGGACAGGCGTTCCCCCGGCGCGGGACTGGTTTTACGGCGTGCGTACCTTCGCCGCGTCGATGATCGCGTTGTACATCGCCATGCTCATGCAGATGCCGCGTCCATATTGGGCGATGGCCACGGTGTATATCGTTTCCAGCCCGTTTGTCGGCCCGACCAGTTCCAAGGCGCTGTACCGCGCGGTCGGTACGTTCATGGGCGCGGCGGCGGCGGTGTTTTTTGTGCCGATGTTTGTCCAGAGCCCGTGGGTGCTGGTGGTGATCATCGCATTGTGGACCGGGACGTTGTTGTTCCTGTCCCTGCACCTGCGCACCGCCAACAGCTACGCCTTGATGCTCGCCGGTTACACCTTGCCGCTGATCGCCCTGCCAGTGCTGGATAACCCGTTGGCGGTGTGGGACATCGCCGAGGCGCGCACCGAAGAAATCTTCCTCGGCATCGCCGTGGCCGCAGTGGTCGGCGCGATGTTCTGGCCCCGGCGGCTGGCGCCGGTGTTCAACGATTCGGTGAATAAATGGTTCGCCGATGCCTCGACCTACAGCCTGCGGTTTCTCAGTCGCAATGTGCAGCCGGAGGAAGTCAGCGCTTTGCGGTCGGCGATGGTGACGACGTTCAACAGCCTGGAACTGATGATCGGCCAATTGCCCCACGAAGGCGCGCGGCCTCAAACCGTGCGCAATACCAAGGAATTGCGCGGGCGGATGATTCACCTGTTGCCGGTGATCGATGCCCTCGATGACGCGCTCTACGCGTTGGAGCGTCGCACCCCGGAGCTTGTGGATAAGTTCGCGCCGCTGCTGGCCGCGACCACCGAATGGCTCGACCACAAAGACGCCAACCTCGACCGTTGGCAAGCGCTGAAAGATCAACTCGAAGCGCTGCAACCGAGTTCCGAAGCGCTGGAGGATCGCAAACAGCTGCTGTTTTCCAATGCCCTGTATCGCCTCGGTGAGTGGATCGATTTGTGGCAGGACTGCCGCAGCCTGCAATACGCCATCCGGTGCGAAAGCCAGGACAATTGGCGCGCGGTGTATCGCCACTGGCGCCTCGGTCGGCTGACGCCGTTTCTGGACCGTGGGCTGATGTTTTATTCGGCGATGTCCACGGTCAGCGCGATCATTGTCGCGTCGGTGCTGTGGATTCTGCTCGGCTGGACCGACGGCGGCGGCGCGGTGATTCTGGCGGCGGTGGCGTGCAGTTTCTTCGCCTCGATGGACGACCCGGCGCCGCAGATTTTCCGGTTCTTTTTCTGGACCGCGATGTCGGTGTTGTTCGCCAGCCTTTATCTGTTTCTGGTCCTGCCCAACCTGCATGACTTTCCGATGCTGGTGCTGGCGTTTGCCGTGCCGTTTATCTGCATCGGCACCCTGACGGTCAAGCCGCAGTTTTACCTGGGCATGCTGCTGACGCTGGTGAATACCTCGTCTTTCATCAGCATCCAGGGCGCCTACGACGCGGACTTCCTCAGTTTCTCCAACTCCAACCTGGCCGGGCCGATTGGCTTGCTGTTTGCCTTTGTCTGGACGCTGATTGCACGCCCATTCGGCGCGGAACTGGCGGCCAAGCGCCTGACCCGTTTCAGTTGGCGCGACATCGTCAGCCTCACCGAACCGGCGACCTTGTCCGAACACCGCAAGTTGGGCGTGCAGATGCTCGATCGCCTGATGCAGCACTTGCCGCGGCTGGGTCTGATCGGCCAGGACACCGGTGTCGCCCTGAGGGAAGTGCGGGTGGCCCTGAACCTGCTCGACCTGCTGGCCTACACCCCGCGCGTGTTCGGCGTGCCGCAAGTGTTGCTGCAGCAAGTGGTGGCGGAAGTCGGCGAGTACTTCAAGGCGTGCCTCAAGGCCGGCGAGCGTTTGCCGGCACCGAGTCCGTTGCTGATGACCCTCGACCGCACCCGTCGTGCCCTCAACATCGAATGCGACGACGGCGCCCGGCTACATTTGCTGCACGCCTTGAGTGGTCTGCGCCTGGCGTTGCTGCCCGGTGTGGAATTCGTCGGCACCGGCGCACTCGAAGAACCGCTTCCCCATGGCATCGATGGAGCGCCTTTATGATCGGTGATCTGGATATCAGCGGCGTATTCCTGCCCACGCTGCTGGTGCTGATGGGCATTACCTACCTGTTTTACCTGTTGGTGCACGGGGTGCTCACGCGCCTGCACTTTTACCGTCTGGTCTGGCACCGGGCATTGTTCAACGTGGCTCTCTACGCTTTGCTGCTCGGCGCCGTGGACTCACTCAGTCGATACCTGATGACATGAAAAAACCTTTTTTGACCATTGGTCGCGTCCTGCTGACCCTGCTGATCGTGAGCTTCGCCGTTGTCGTGGTCTGGCGCATGGTGATGTATTACATGTTCGCGCCCTGGACCCGGGACGGGCACATCCGTGCCGACATCGTGCAGATCGCGCCGGACGTGTCTGGGCTGATCCAGCAAGTGCAAGTGCGCGACAACCAGTTGGTGCAACGCGGCCAAGTGCTGTTCAGCATCGACCAGGACCGTTTCAAACTGGCCCTGCGCCAGGCGAAAGCTGCCGTGGCCGATCGCGAAGAAACCCTGGCCCAGGCCCAGCGCGAGGCGAAGCGTAACCGTGGCCTCGGCAATCTGGTGCCGGGCGAGCAGCTTGAAGAGAGCCTGTCGAAAGTCGCCCGTGCGCAGTCGGCCCTGTCCGAAGCGCTGGTGACGGTGGACAGCGCCCAGCTCAACCTCGACCGCTCGACTATCCGCAGCCCGGTGGACGGCTACATCAACGATCGTGCGCCCCGCGCCCAGGAATTCGTGACCGCCGGACGGCCGGTGTTGTCGGTGGTGGACAGCAATTCATTCCACATCGACGGCTATTTCGAAGAAACCAAACTCGACGGCATTCACGTCGGCCAAGGCGTGGATATCCGCGTGATCGGCGACCGCGCTCGCTTGCGCGGGCATGTGGAAAGCATCGTTGCCGGCATCGAAGACCGCGACCGCAGCAGCGGCAGCAACCTGTTGCCCAACGTTAACCCTGCGTTCAGTTGGGTGCGGCTGGCCCAGCGGATTCCGGTGCGGATCGCCTTTGACGACGTGCCAGCGGATTTCCGCATGATTGCCGGCCGTACCGCGACGGTGTCGATCATCGACGATAAAACCGAGGAGCCCGCGAAATGAGCAAAGCCTCGGCTTTGGCGGTGGCCGGGTTAGGCCTGTTGCTGTCGGCGTGTCAGGTGGTCGGGCCGGATTATCACTTGCCGGGCGAAGCTGCCGTGCACCGTGACGATTTCCAGGGCAACCTGGCGGCTAACGACAAAGATGTGGTGTCGGTGCCGGTGCCCAGCGATTGGTGGCGCTTGTATCAGGACCCGCGTCTCGATCAATTGGTGCAGCAGGCCATGGCCTCCAACACCGACCTGCGCGTGGCGGCGGCGAACCTGTCCCGGGCCCGTGCGCAAGTGGATGAAGCGCAAGCGGCGGGCGGCTGGAGCGGTGGCGTGAAGATGGGCGCCCAGCGCTTGCAGGAGTCCGGCGAAGCCTTCCTGCTGCCAGAAAAAGTACCGGTAGCCAACGTCGGCGACATTGGCATTACCACGTCTTATCAATTCGACCTGTTCGGCACCTTGCAGCGCGGCATCGAGGCGGCCAAGGCCAACGCCGATGCCACCCAAGCGGCGGCGGACACGGCGCGTATCACCCTGGTCGCCGATGTGGTTCGGGCTTACACCCAAGTCTGTGCGGCCAACGAAGAACAGGCAATCGCCCAGCATTCCCTCGACCTGCAAGCCCAGAGCACGACGTTGACCCAACGTCTGCGCGATGCCGGGCGTGGGGATGAAACCCAGGTCACCCGCTCGCAAACCCAATTCAAATCCTTGCGCGCCGACATGCCGCGTTATGAGGCGTCGCGTCAGGCCGGGTTGTTCCGCTTGTCGATGCTGCTGGCCAAACCGCTGGATCAACTGCCGGCGGGCACCGCCAGTTGCGCCGAGCTGCCGAAGATTGCGCAATTGTTGCCGGTGGGTGACGGCGCCACGCTGCTCAAGCGCCGCCCGGATGTACGTCAGGCCGAGCGTCGTTTGGCCGCCGCGACCGCCGGTATCGGCATCGCCACCGGCGAGTTGTACCCGGACATCAGCATCGGCGCGTCCATCGGCACCGTCGGCACCCTGGAAAACCTCGGCAAACCGCAGACCAATCGCTGGGGTTTCGGCCCGTTGCTGAGCTGGACCGTGCCGTCCAATGGCTCCCGCGCCCGAATCCGCGAAGCCGAAGCCTCGACCCAAGGCGCGCTGGCGCACTTCGACGGCGTGGTGCTCAACGCGATCCGCGAAACGCAAACCGGCCTTGCCCAGTACTCCGCGCTACTGCAACGCCGCGATGCCCTGGCCGATGCCGAGCAGTCGGCGCAACTGGCGGCGGACCAGACCCACCGCTTCTTCCAGGCTGGCCGCGCGTCGTTCCTGGCAGACTTGCAAGCCACTCGCACCTACACCGATGTCACGGCGCAACTGGCGTCGGCCAACACTCAGGTCGCGATGAGCCAGATCGATTTGTTCCTCGCCCTCGGCGGCGGTTGGGAAAGCGGACGAACGCAAGCGTCACAGCCCGGCAAACCCTGAGGCCGTTGCTATGCTTTGACTTGACGGGATCGCACGACGATCCCGTCAATCAAGGCTCGCGTTGGTCATGGGGACTCTAATAATGAAAAACCCTTATGCTCCCGGCTTCTGGTGCGCTATTGCGGCATTGGTGTTGCTGTCGGCCACCTATTTCTACGGCATCATGCTCGCCCACCAGATCGACAAGGCGCTGGTGTTCCTCGACAGCGCGGCGGCACTGATTGCCGTGATGTCCATCGTCGTGGTCGCCTGGGCTTCGGTCCAGGGCACGCGCATCAAACGAAGACACCTCGAACAAGGCAAGACCCTGGTGCTGATCTGGGACACCAAGGTCGCGCTGCGGCGGGTCGAAACGGTATTCGACCGATATTTCTGGGGCAGCTACTGGCAACCGGGGCGCACGTTCCAGGAAGTCATGGGCGAACTCACCGGCACACCGCTGGAAAAAAGCCTCGAAGCCTTGAAGACCCAATGCCTGGCGCTGGACAAGCAAGTCACCGAAGAAGGCTGGCACTGGCTCAACAACGCCCGCGAACTCTCCGATGTCGCCAACGCCATGGCCCGCGAGCGCTATCAATTGGACTTCTGCGACCCGCGTGCGGAAGTGACGGGCGGGGCGGTGATCAATCGGGATTTCGAAGTGCTGGTCTATACGTGGACGGCGCGGCTCAAAAGCTTTGATCATCAGTTGGATGAGATTGAAATGCAGTATTCCTGAATTTTTTGTCGGCAGGATTGACGCCTTCGCGAGCAGGCTCGCTCCCACATTTGATCGCAGTCCTCCTGTGGGAGCGAGCCTGCTCGCGAAGGCGATTTCATGAGCGCTGAAACTCTCAACCCCCGCCTCCTGTCCATAGACACTCTTTAACCTTTAATCATTAAGCCCTCTCGCCCCGCAAATGCTAATCTCCATCGCACTTTTGCGCAGTCGTGACCACGACCCGTCATGGGTTCAGGGAAGACGACCACATTTTCAACAACGGACATTGATCGGGTAATTCATGAATAAATCAGCAGGCGTGCTTCTTGGAATTGTCGTTGCCATCGGTGCAATCAGCGCCGGCGGCGCCTGGTACACCGGCACTAAACTGGAAGGCGTGCTCAACGCCTCCGTCGTAGACGCCAATAAAGAACTGCAAGCCGCGCTGGTCGGCTCCAACGGCACAGCGTCCCTGGAACTGGTGTCCGTGGAGCGTGGCGTGTTCAGCAGCACCGCCCACTACCGCCTCAAGGGCGAAGGCGAGATGTTCGGTGAAGCGCCAGTCGAATTGCTTTTCGTCGATCGCGTCGAACATGGCCCGCTGCCGTTCTCGCGCCTGGCGTCGTTGAAATGGCTGCCGGTCATGGCCACCAACCACTTCGAGCTGGAAAAGACCCCGACCACGGAAAAATGGTTCGCGGCCGCCAACGGCCAGTCGCCGGTCAAAGGCGTGGTCAACATCGGTTACGACAACTCCACCAACGGCGCTTTCGAATTGCTGCCGCTGGAAGTGGCGCTGGATGACAAGTCCAGCCTGAAGTTCTCCGGTTTGAACATGGACATCGCCGCCAGCGCCCAGGCCCAGAAGGTCAAGGCCGACGGCTACATGGACAGCCTCAAGCTGACCACCGTGTCTGAAGATCAGGCGCCGGTGTCGGTCGAGCTGAACGGCCTGACCCTGGCCAGCAACCTGGTCAAAAGCACCTACGGCTACTACACCGGCGAAAACACCGTCGAACTGACCAGCAGCAAGACCACCTTCGGTCCGAAGCAGTCGATCGTCGGCGTCAACAAATTCGAAATGAAGAACCAGACCGAAGAATCCGGCACCAGCGCTTCCGGGCGTGCGGATTACAAGGTCGGTGAAGTGTCGTTCAACGGCAAAACCGTCGGTTCGGCCCAGATGGCCATGAGCCTGAAGAACCTCGACATCCCGTCGACCATGGCGCTGATGGAGATTTACCAGACCAAGCTGCAACCCTACGAGCAAGCCGCCGCCAAAGCCGCTGCCGCCGGTGAGCCAGCCCCCGAGCTGAACCTGACGCCAGAAGAAGAGAAACAGGTGAAGGCCGGTCTGGAAAAACTGTTGGCCGCCGGTCCACAGTTCGCCCTGGAGAACCTGTCGTTCAACTCGGCCAACGGTGAAAGCCGCGCCAACCTGGTGCTGGACCTGACCAAACCGGCGTCCATGGACCTGCCGCCAGACCAGTTGGTCCGTCAGTTGATCGCTTTGCTGGACATCAACATCAAAGTGTCCAAGCCAATGCTGGTTGACCTGCTGAGCATTCAGGCCCAAGCGGATGGCCAGACCGACGCCAAGACCATCGTCGAACAGGCAACCGCCACCAGCGACATGTTCAGCAGCATGGCCGTGGGCACGCAATTGGCCAAGCTGGAAGGCGCAGACGTCGTCACCAAACTGCATTACGCCAACAATCAGGTGGAATTCAACGGCCAGAAAATGACCGTCGAGCAGTTTGTCGGCTTCGTGATGGGCAAACTCGGCGGCGCTGGGCAAGTCCAGTAAAACCAAGGGTTACACCGCGACGCCCGGCCTCAGACGCCGGGCGTTTTGCTGTCCGGGATTTGAACAAGGCCAAGTAATGTCACGAATCTGAATAAATATTGCGTTCTGAATGGCTGACCAAACTCGCGTGCAAGACTGCGCCCCGACAAGCTGGCTGGGTCCTGTGATCCAGCTTTCCGTTACGAGTGGGCGAGGGGCATTGCGACCCGGCTGGCCATGTAAGGATGCTGACGAATGCCGCGTTTTGCAGGTCCCTTTATTCATCGTGGCTTACGCCCGTTGTTTCGCGTTGCGCTGTGCAGCCAGTTGCTCTGGCCGGCGCTGGCGTTTGCCGACACGCCTTACGACCAAATGGTCCGCGATGCTCGGGCGGGCAACTACGCGCCAGCGTTGACCGTGCTGCGTCAGGTGCCGGTGAACCAAGCCACCACCGGTCAGGTCAGCGATCATTTGCAGATCGCCAGTTGGGCCGGCCTGGATGCCGAAGTGGTGCAGGTCTATGAAACCCAGGGGCGCAACCGCGTGCTGCCGGTCCAGGCGTTGACCGCCACGGCGCGGGCCTATCGCAACCTCAAGCGCTGGGATGCGGCGACCGAGGTTTACAACAAGGCCCTGGCGCTGGAGCCACAGAACCCGGACCTGCAACTCGCTCTGGCCATGACCCAGGCTGACGCGGGCAAACCTGACGAAGCCGTAACTCGTACAAAAGCTTTGGTGGCCGCCAAACCGGACGATCCATCCCGGCGTCTGGCGCTGGCCTATGCCTTGACCCGCGCCGGGAATAATTACGACGCGTTGTTCGAATACGACCAGGCCTTTATCCGCGCTGGCAGCAAACCCGAAGTCGCCCGGGAATACGTGTTCGCCCTGCAACGCGCACGCCTGCCGGAGCCAGCCCTGCGCCTGGCCCATCAGCGGCCGGGGCTGATTGATCCGGTGCAGTTGCGGCGCATCGAAGGCGACCTCGCCGCCGAGCGCGTGCGTCTGGCGGAACTGGCCACCCGCAGCGAAAAAGAACGCTATGTGATCGCCGATCGAGCGTTGGCCGACTACGACAAACTGCTCGCCACCTGGACCCCGGACCCGGCGGCCCACGATGACGTCACCCGTTGGCGCATCGACCGCATGGGCGCGCTCAAGGCCCGTGCGCGTACCGCTGATGTGATCAGCGAATACCAGAAACTCAACGGCGAAGGCGTGAAGATTCCGACCTACGCCCTGCGTTGGGTGGCGTCGTCTTACCTGGATCAGCGCCAGCCAGAAATCGCCACTGATCTCTATCGCCAAGTGCTGGTCGCGCCGGACGCCGATGTCGGCGATCGCCTCGAAGACAGCACCGCGCTCTATTACGCGCTGCTCGAAAGCGACAAGGCTGACGAAGCGCGCACAGTCGCCGAGGACCTGGCGAAAACCCAGAAGCCACGGGTCGAACTCAAGGGCTTGCCGGTAGGCAACCCCAACGATGAATGGATGGACGCGCAACAACTCGCCGCCCAGGCCGGGACCTACGGGGCCGATCTGCCGTCCGGCGAGCAGCGCTTGCAGACGTTGGTCGATCAGGCGCCGGGCAACATCGGTTTGCGCCTGGCCCAGGCTGATTTGTACCTGGCGCGGGACTGGCCGCGCCGCGCGGAATTGCAGCTCAAGGAAACCGAAAGCATGGTCCCCCGGGACTTGGGGCTGGAAGTCGCCCAGGCTCACACCGCCATGGACTTGCAGGAATGGCGGCAGATGGACGCGCTGACCGACGATGTGGCCGCGCGTTTCCCGGACAACCGTCAGGTCCAGCGTTTGCAGCGCCAGCGCGAGGTGCATGACATGGCCGAGTTGCGGGTGCAGAGCTACGGCGGCAAAAGTTACGGCGGTGGCGACAGCGGCGCCGGTGCGGTGTCCGGCAGCAAGGATTTCGGCATCGAAACCGTGCTCTACAGCCCGCCCATCGATGAAGACTGGCGGGTATTCGCCGGTGTCGGTTACGCCACCGGTGATTTCCAGGAAGGCACCGGTCGTGATCGCACGCAGCGGCTCGGAGTCGAGCGCCGCACTCGCGACATGACCCTGGAAGCGGAAGTCTCCAACCACAACTTCGGTTACGGCAACAAGCAGGGCGCACGCCTGGCGATTGCCCGGGACATCGACGATCACTGGCAGTACGGCGGCAGCCTCGCTTACCTCTCGGCCGACACGCCACTGCGCGCACTGAACAGCGACGTCACGGCCAACGGCGGCAGCGGTTTCATCCGCTGGCGCGCCAATGAAAGCCGCGAATGGAAACTGGCGGTCAGTCCGTCGCATTTCAGCGACGGCAACAACCGCGTCGAAGCCTTGCTCACCGGGCGCGAGGGCGTCTACACCGCGCCGAAAGTGCAAGTCGATCTCGGTCTGGAAGTCGGCACCAGCCACAACTCTGCGTCCGAGGATGTGCCGTACTTCAACCCGAAATCCGACTTCAGCGTGCTGCCAACGGTGAACGTCAACCACGTGCTTTATCGCCGCTACGAAACTTCCTGGAGCCAGCAATTCCAGGTCGGCGCGGGCACGTATAGCCAGCGCGACCACGGCACGGGCGGCATCGGCCTGCTGGGCTACGGCCAGCGCTATAGCTGGAATGACGTGTTCGAGGTGGGCGGTTTGTTGACCGTGATCAACCGGCCCTATGACGGCGACCGCGAAACCGATCTGCGCCTGCTCGTCGACCTCACTTACCGCTTCTAGAAGAGTTTGAAGATGCCTTTTATCTCGCGTTTCATCCTTCTGCTGGGAGCGCTGCTGGTCAGCGCCTGCGCCCAGCAAGCCCCGGCGTTTACGCCGCCGTCCGAGCGCCCCGTTCAGGCTAACGAAAAGCCGTGGCCGAAAAACCACGTACTCGGGATCGCCTACCACGACGTTGAAGACCGCGACCCCGACCAAGCGGTAGTGGCGGTGCGCACCGAGCGCATGATCGAGCAGCTTGCCTGGTTAAGGGAGAACAACTACAAACCGGTCACCGTCGACCAGATCATCGCCGCGCGTAATGGCGGTCCGCAGCTGCCGCCCAAGGCGATTCTGCTGAGTTTCGACGACGGTTATTCAAGCTTCTACACCCGCGTCCTGCCGGTGCTGCGAGCCTACAACTGGCACGCCTTGCTGGCGCCGGTCGGGGTGTGGATCGACACGCCGCTGAACCAACCGGTGGATTTCGCCGGCACGCCGCGCCAGCGTTCGGACTTCCTGACCTGGGATCAGATTCGCGAGATCTCTAAATCGGGGCTGGTGGAAATCGCCGCCCACACCGATGCCAGCCACAAAGGTGTATTGGCCAACCCGCAAGGCAACCTGCAACCAGCCGCCGCGACCCGCCGCTATGACGCGGTCAACGGTCGCTACGAAACCGAGGCCGAGTTTCAGGCGCGGATGCGCAGCGACGTCGCGACCATCACCGAGAAAATCCGTAAAGTCACCGGTTACAAACCGCGCATCTGGGTCTGGCCCTACGGCGCGGCGGATGGCACGTCGCTGCAAGTGGTCAGCGAGCAGGGCTACCAAATGGCCCTGACCCTGGACGACGGCCTCGATGCCCTCGACAACCTGATGAGCAGCCCGCGCTTCCTGGTGGCGTCGGACCCGGACGGCGAGCACTTCGCCAACAGCATCGTTTCGGTACAAGCCGAATCGCCGATGCGCGTGGTGCATGTGGACCTGGATAACGTCTACGACGCCGACCCGGCCCAGCAGGAAATCAACCTCGGCAAACTGATCCAGCGCATGGCCGACATGGGCGCTAACACGGTGTTCCTGCAAGCCTTCGCCGACCCGAAAGGCGATGGCCTGGTGCACTCGTTGTACTTCCCCAACCGCCACTTGCCGGTGCGCGCCGACATCTTCGACCGCGTGGCCTGGCAGCTGCGAACTCGCGCTCACGTCAAAGTCTTCGCCTGGATGCCGGTGCTGAGTTTTGCCCTGGATTCGAAACTGCCCCGCGTGATGCGCTGGGACCCGCAAACCGGCACCACGTCGGTGGATCCGGACCAGTACAAACGCCTGTCGCCGTTCGACCCGAACGTGCGGCGCATCATCGGTGAAATCTACGAAGACGTGGCGCGCCTGACCTCGGTGGACGGCGTCCTCTATCACGACGACGCGGTGCTTTCGGACTTTGAAGACGCTGGCCCCGAAGCGCTCAAAGTGTATGCGGCCAACGGCTTGCCGGGTTCGATTGCAGCGCTGCGGGATGACCCGGCCACGCTGCAACGCTGGACGCGGTTCAAGAGCCGCTACCTGATCGATTTCACCAACGAGCTCACCGCCAAGGTCCGCGCCATTCGTGGTCCGCAGGTGCTGACCGCGCGCAATATCTTTGCCGAGCCGATGCTCAATCCCCAGAGCGAAGCCTGGTTTGCGCAGAACCTCGACGACTTCCTCGCCACCTACGACTGGACGGCGCCGATGGCGATGCCGCTGATGGAAAAACAAAGCCACGCGCAATCCGGGCCCTGGCTCGAAGCGTTGGTGGCTACGGTCAAGGCACGTCCCGGTGCGCTCAACCGCACGGTGTTCGAATTGCAGGCCAAGGACTGGACCAAACAAACCGATGCCGACATCGACGGCGCGCAGCTGAGCGACTGGATGGGCCGCCTCAAGCGTCAGGGCGCCACCAGTTTTGGCTACTACCCGGACAATTTCCTCGAGAACCAGCCGGACCTGAACACCGTGCGGCCCGCGCTCTCCAACAAGTGGAATCCATAACATGCTGGATAGACTTTTGGCCGTGCTGGTACTGGCAATCGTCCTCGGGATACCCCTGGGGCTGATTTTCCTGGTGACCGGGCAATTCCTGATGGACTTCGTGTTCTTTTATCCGCTGTTCATGTCCGGGCTGTGGATCGCCGGTGGCCTGTATTTCTGGCTGCACTGGGAACGCCACTGGCCGTGGAAGGACGACACCTTGCCGCCGCCATTGGCCGGCGAGCCGCTGATTTCGATCCTGATCCCTTGCTACAACGAAGGCGACAACGCCGCCGACACCATTCACGCGGCGCTGGCCCAGCATTACCCGAACATCGAAGTGATCGCGATCAACGACGGCTCCAAGGACAACACCGCCGCCGTGCTCGATGCGCTGGCGGCGCAAGACTCGCGTCTGAGAGTGCTGCATCTGGCGGAAAACCAAGGCAAAGCCGTGGCCCTGCGCATGGGCGCCATTGCGGCGCGCAGTGAGTACCTGGTGTGCATCGACGGTGATGCGCTGTTGGCGCCGAACACGGCGGCGTATCTGGTCGCGCCAATGCTGGATAACGCACGCCTCGGCGCCGTGACCGGCAACCCGCGCATTCGCACCCGTTCGACGCTGGTGGGCCGGGTTCAGGTCGGTGAGTTCTCGTCGATCATTGGTTTGATCAAACGTACCCAGCGGGTATTCGGGCGGATCTTTACCGTGTCCGGGGTGATCGTGGCATTCCGTCGTTCGGCGCTGAACCGGGTCGGCTACTGGAGCCCGGACATGATCACCGAAGACATCGACATCAGTTGGAAACTGCAACTGGATCACTGGAGCATCTTCTACGAGCCCCGCGCGTTGTGTTGGATCCTGATGCCGGAAACCCTCGGTGGCCTGTGGAAGCAGCGCCTGCGCTGGGCCCAGGGCGGCGCCGAAGTGCTGTTCAAGAACATTCGCGGCATCTGGCAGTACCGCCACCGCTACCTGTGGCCGCTGCTGTTCGAATATTGCTTGTCCACCGGTTGGGCCTTCACTTTCCTGCTGTCGGTGATCTTTTGGGGCGTGGGCAAGTTTGTCGAAATGCCCTCCGCGATTGCGGTGGATCATTTGCTGCCACCGGCGTTTACAGGATTGCTGCTGGCGGTGGTCTGCCTGGTGCAATTTGCGGTCAGCATCGTGATCGATCGACGCTACGAGAAAGGCCTGGGCAAGACCATGTTCTGGGTCGTCTGGTATCCGCTGGTGTTCTGGTTCATCAGTTTGCTCACCACCCTGGTCAGTTTCCCCAAAGTGCTGTTCGGCCAACATCAGAAACGCGCGCGTTGGGTCAGCCCGGATCGGGGTATCAAACCGCTGCATGATGAAGAGGAAGAGGTCATCAAATGAAAATCATCAGAACCCGGCAGCGGCCCTTTCTGGTCGTGATCGATGCCTTCTTCACGGTGTTGGCCTGGATCGGTCTGCTCTATCTGCTGGTGCGCGGCTTATGGCCATTGATCGATACCCACGACGGCCCACGCATCGATGCGTCAGTGTTCGATGCCCTTGGCACCTTGCAGATTTATTTGTGGGTGGCGGTGTTGAACGCGGTGATCCTGATTTCCTGGGCGCGTTATCAACATCGCAAAAGCAAAAGCTTCGCCCAGCGTCGTTTGCCGGCACCGGTGGTGGATGATCATGGGTTGAGCAAAAGCTTCAAGTTGAGCGGGGATCGTCTGGAGAAACTGCGCACACCGGGCTCGATGACGATTCACAACAATCAGGAGGGTGATGTGAGCCATGTGGTGACGCATTACTTTCCGATTGATCCGGCGTCGCCAGTGACGCGGCTGGCACCGCTGGAGCATCCGTTGGTGATTCGTTTGCCAGCTGAGGATGACGACAATCGTGAGCCGGTGATCCATCTCTAATTCTTTTGACCTGCACGCACCTGTGGCGAGGGAGCAAGCGCCCTCGCCACAAAGTCAGGCGTCAATTCAGATCCCGAACCAGCCGCCACGCCTCATCCACCGGCAGCGGCTGTTTCATCCGCTCGGCCAGCATCGCCATCGCCCGCTCTTCTTCGCAGGCCACCGCAGCCACCACCACCCCGTGCTTGCCGAACAGGCCAATAAACGGTGGATGGTCAGGATCACCCTTGTACTCCACCTCATCCCAACTTTCGGCATGACCCAGGTAGTCGTAGTTTTTACCGAAGTGCCAGGTCCAGAAATACGGCACGTCGAGATAATGCTCGTCGCCGCCGAGCATGTTGGTTGCAGCGATCCGCGCCTGTTGTTGCGCCAGACGCCAGTGCTCGATCCGTTGCAGCTGGCCGTTGAGCGGGAAGGTGGCGATATCGCCGACGGCCCACAGGCCTTCGGCCAAACGCATCCCGCCGTCGACTTTCAGCGATTGGTCTTTCTCTTTGGGCAGGTCGGCAAACACCGCAGTGGCCGGGCTCACGCCAATGCCGACCAGCACCAGATCCGCCGGTAAGCGTTGCCCGTTATCCAGAAGCACCGCTTCGACTTTGCCGGTTCCCTCGATGGACGCGGCTTCGCCCTGGGTGTGAAAGACCACGCCATGGGCCTCATGCAGGGCGCGTATCGCCTTGCCGACGGCCTCGCCAAATTGGGCGGCGAAGGGTACGGCGTGGCGGGCGAGTACGGTCACCTCCAACCCATAAGTGCGCAGGGACGAAGCCGATTCCAGGGCAATAAAACTGTCACCGATGATCACCGCCCGCTGACCGGGTTTGGCCGCGTCGAGAATGCGCTGCGCCTGATCCTTCGAACGCAGCAGGAACACTTGCGGCAGGTCGGCGCCCGGCAGTTCCAGAGGCTTGGGTATGCCGCCAGTCGCCAGCAACGCGGCGTCGTAGCTCAGGGTTTGTCCGTCGGCCAGTGTTAAGGTTTTGTCCTGCGCATTGAGGCTCGCCACTTCGCCGTGGATGCGGTCTATGCGTTGTTTGCGATAAAACGTTTCGTCGCGCAGGGGCGGGATTTCTTCCGGCGGCATCTCCCCGGCGATCACGAATTTGCTCAGCACGGTGCGGTCGTAACCGGCGTCAGCTTCGCGGTCGATCAGTTGGATGCGACCGCCGAAACCTTTCTCGCGCAATGCCGCCGCCGCTGCGGTGCCTGCGGCCCCTGCGCCGACGATCACAAAGGTGCGTTCATCGTCCGCTGGCGGCGTGTGCGGGTCGGACATCGGCTGATCGTCGACCCAGACTTCGTCTTCGCGCATTTCCAGCGGAAAGCGCTTGAGACCGTCCAGGGACGGCGGTTCACACAGCGCCCCGTCTTCGATTCGGTAAGCAGCCTTGTGCCATGGGCAGATCAGCCGCCCGTGACACAGCGCGCCCTCGGCCAGCGGCGCCCCGGCGTGGGGACATTCGCCCTGGAAGGCGCGCAATTGATCACCAACCCGCAGCAGGACAATTTTGGTGTCGGCGATCCGGACCTCAAGGCCCCGGTTTTCCGGCACATCGGCGAAACGGGCAACGCGGTGCAGGGCCATGAGCGCTCTCCAGGCAGGTGTTTCTCTATTGAGTTTGGCCCTTATCCCGAGGTTCAGCTCAATTGCCACTGCCACCGCGCGAACGGTCCGGCTATAGTCTGCCAGCCGACGACGGCCCAACCCGCACAAGGTGCTCCGGTAATGACCCGATTGACCTCTCTGAACCCTTGGCTGGCGGCCGTTGCAGTCGCCCTTTGCGTGCAATTGCCCGTGCAGGCCCAGGAGCGTTTTACCCTCAATATCCCCGGTGTCACGGACGATCGACTGTTTACGTCGGCGGCTGCCAGCGATGCACCCAATTGCGGCGGACACAACCAGTCCCCGGCCCTGAACTGGAACGCCGGCCCGGCAGGCACCCTCAGCTACGCCATCGTCATGCAAGACCCTGACGGTGCTAAAGGCCAGGGCGTCGATCACTGGGTGCATTACGGCATCAAGGCGACGACCCACCAGATTCCGGCCGGTGTCGGCGCGAAAGGCGCCCTCGAAGGCGTCGGCGGCACCAACGTCAAAGGCACCACGACCTACGTCGGTCCTTGCCCGCCAACCGGTGACAGCGCGCACCACTACATCATCCAGATTTACGCCTTGGACCTGGCCCCGGACGCCTTGCCGGCCGGCCTGACCCGCGCGCAGTTGCTGGAAAAGATCAAAGACCACGTGCTGCGCAACAGCAGCGTGGTGCGGCGTTATCACCGCTGAAGATTTATTTCACAGCGGTTTAACCCGAACCTGGCGGGCTGTCCGTCTCAGAGGATGAATGGATCATTTTCCTCCTGAGGTCAGCCCCCATGTCCCTCCCTCTGCATTTTCTCCGCCCGGCCGCCCATGGTTTCGCCATTGGGCTGCTGCTGGCCGTTGCTGGTTGCGGTGTTTCGTCCAAGCCTGAATCCGAAGTCGTGGCGCCGCCGTCATCTTCACCGGCACCGGCTCAAGGTGAGTTGAAAACTGAAGCCGTGGTGCCGCGTGAGGCGGTGATGGCGGATGCCGTGATGGCCAAGCGCAGCGTGCGGGTGGCGCCAGTGGCGAGCTTTGCGCCGATGTCTGAAGCTGCTCCGCCCGGTTATCGGGATGAGCAGCGCGAGCAATATCAGGCGTTGGCGGACAACCCGATCCACAGCGTGGCCGAAGCGCCGGTTTCGACCTTCAGCGCCGACGTCGATACCGGCGCCTACGCCAACGTCCGTCGCTTGCTGAATCAGGGACGTTTGCCACCCGAAGGCGCGGTGCGGCTGGAGGAAATGGTCAATTACTTTCCCTACGATTACGCCTTGCCCACCGATGGCTCGCCGTTCGGCGTGACCACCGAACTGGCACCGTCGCCGTGGAATCCGCACACCCGTTTGCTGCGCATCGGTATCAAGGCCTCGGACCGCGCGGTGGCGTCATTGGCTCCGGCGAATCTGGTGTTTCTGGTGGACGTATCCGGCTCGATGGATCGCCGCGAAGGCCTGCCCTTGGTCAAAAGCACGTTGAAGTTGTTGGTCGATCAACTGCGCGAACAGGATCGGGTATCACTGGTGGTTTATGCCGGCGAATCCCGCGTGGTGCTGGAGCCGACTTCCGGACGGGAAAAAGCGAAGATTCGTACAGCCATCGACCAATTGACTGCGGGTGGTTCTACCGCCGGGGCATCGGGCATCGAGCTGGCTTATCAAATGGCGCAACAGGCGTTTATCCCCAAAGGTATCAACCGCATCCTGCTGGCCACCGACGGTGACTTCAACGTCGGCATCAGCGACTTCGACAGCCTCAAGCAAATGGCGGTGGATAAACGCAAGACCGGCATTTCCCTGACCACCCTGGGTTTTGGTGTGGATAACTACAATGAACACCTGATGGAACAACTGGCCGATGCCGGCGACGGTAACTACGCCTACATCGACAACCTGCGTGAGGCGCGCAAGGTGTTGGTGGATCAACTCGGCTCGACCCTCGACGTGGTGGCGAAGAATGTGAAGCTGCAAGTGGAGTTCAACCCGGCGCAGGTCAGTGAATATCGGCTGTTGGGGTATGAAAATCGCGCGTTGAAGCGTGAGGATTTTAGTAATGACAAGGTGGATGCTGGGGAAATTGGCGCGGGGCATACGGTGACGGCGTTGTATGAAATTGTGCCGAAGGGCGAGAAGGGTTGGTTGGAGCCGTTGCGGTATGGTGATTCTTCATCAGCCTCTTCCGGGAAATCCGGGGAAATGGCCATGCTACGTGTGCGATATCAACTGCCGGAAGGTGGGAATAGTCGTTTGATTGAGCGGCCGATTGTTTCGAGTTCAGCGCCTGCCAGCGATGACCTGCGCTTTGCCGCGGCAGTGGCAGCGTTTTCCCAGCAGTTGAAGGACGGCCGCTACACCGGTGATTTCAGCTTGAAAGACACCGAAGCCCTGGCCCGTGGCGCCCGGGGCGATGACCGCTTCGGCCTTCGTGCGGAGTTCGTGCAACTGGTCGAATTGGCCCAAAGCCTGCGAACCTCCACGGCATCCAATCAGCAAGCCACCGCAAACCGCATCGAGTGAAAGGGATCATCGCTGATATGACTGCTCCTGAAATGAGCACCGACGCCAGCAGCGACGAATCGCTGCTGGCGCGTTATCGCTCGGGCGACGGGCCGGCGTTCGAGATCTTGTACGCCCGCCATCGCCAGGGCCTTTATCGATTCCTTCTCGGTCTCAGCGGCAAAGCTGAACTGGCGGAAGAGGTCTACCAGGACACCTGGCTGAGCCTGATCCGCAGCACCAGTCAGCCACAAGGCCGGGCGAACTTTCGTACCTGGCTCTACCAGATTGCCCGCAACCGACTGATCGATCACTGGCGCAAACATGGCATCCATAACCCCTTGCACGACAGCTACGACGAACAGGCCCACGCCGTGATCGACAACGCCGCCGACCCCGAGCAGTTGCTGAGCCTGAGCCGCGACACCCAGCGCCTCGAAACCGCCCTGCAAACCCTGCCCGCCGACCAGCGCGAAGTCTTCCTGCTGCGCGCCCACGGCGATCTCGACCTGCCACAAATCGCCACCCTCACCGAAACACCGCTGGAAACCGTCAAAAGCCGCTTGCGCTACGCCCAGCAAAAACTGCGTCGGCTGCTGGCCGAGGAGGTACTGACATGACTGACGCCCGTCCTGAAAAAGAAGACGAAGTGTTGAAGCACTATCGTGAACACAGCAACGATGGCCCACCGGCGCATCTCGACGCCATCATCCTGTCCGCTGCACATCGGGAAACCCCTGTACGCAAACCGAGTGTTTGGCAGCGTTGGGTCCAGGCCTGCCAGAAACCCCGTTGGCAGGTCGCGTTTGCCAGCCTCGTCGGCGTGGCGTTGATGTTGGCGCTGGTGCAGCGTACGCCTGAACAAGAGCCGCAGTTCGACTCCGCCCCTGCGCCTAAAACATCATCCTTCGCGGCAAAAAAAGAAGCCCCGGCACCGATTGCGCGATCATTGTCCGCCCCCGCCGGCGCTTTATCTGCGCCTGCACCCGCAGCACCAATGGCCGATTTCGCCGCGCCCGCCCAAAGCGAATCGATCAACGCGGAAATGGCTGATGAAGCAAAAGTCAGCAAACGCGCGGCTGCTCCTGCGAAAACCCTCGATGATCAACTACATGAAGTGATTCGCCTGCAAAACACCGGTCAAACCCACGCCGCCGATGAACTGTTGAAGACATTGCACAAGCGTTTCCCTAACGAAAACCTCACCACCCGACTCAAGGCTTTGAAGAAAAACTGAGTCAAAGAGCCTCCGCCAATTTGGCAACGCCCCCCGAAAGCGCGCACTATCGGGGCATTGCCGATGCGTTGGAGGAAGCCGTGACCCAAAAAATCGATCGCATCGCCCAACTGCTCAAAAGCGCCGAGATCCGACAGGCCGTTACTGAGACGCGGAAGGAGTTTCTGCTGAATCAGGCGCAAGAAGAGCTTGATGATCCTGTCCTTGATGAAGACGTGTTGGACGAGGATGGGGATGATGAGTACGACGAGTTTGACTGGACCACAGAATGAAAAAACCCGCTTCGGCGGGTTTTTTCATTCTTGTCGACGGGTGCCTTGCAACGCTGTCAACGTATGGGGGCGGACTTGAGTCTGGCGACAAACGCATCACCAAAGGCCTGCGATGAGAATGGTTGCTGGCCACTCACCACTTCGCGGTCTTCGATGACGTTGACTCCCCAGACACCCACTCTGTCGACATGCGCGCCGGCCTGCGCCAGCGCGTCTGCGGCGTAAAAGCGAACCTCGCCACCCAGTTGATTACCCTTGCCTTCGACTGCGCGCTCCTCGGTGGACGAGAATACCGTCAGGCGATAGCCGGCGTAGGTCCATCCGGCTGCCAGTTTTGAGGCGGCAGCCCAGTCGCTGGCCGCCATGGCTTTGGTGAAGGCCGCTGGATCAGGCAAGGTCGACAGCAGGGCAACCGGGCCGTGGCAAATGACGCCGGTTGGCCGGCCAGAGGTGTGGAAGGTCTGCAGGATTTTGCCAAGCGTCGGGTCCTGGATCAGGTCCTGCATCGGTGAAAAACCGCCCGGGATAAAGACGCCCACGTACTCCTTGGTGCCATCCTTGAGAACGGTCGAGAGAGTCTTCGGGTGCTGGAGATCGGCAATGCCGGCCAGGTATTTGACGGCACTCGCACGTGCGGAGTCGTCGCCTTCAAAAAACAGTTTGTCGTTCGAAGCCGGGTCGAAACTGACTGCGTTCCCTTTGGGGTTGGCAAACACGGGCGTGAAGCCGGCGTCGATCAGTTTGTGCAGGGGGACTTCCAGCTCGTCCAGGTAATACCCGGCTGGATAATTCACACCATTGCGCAGTTCCAGCTGCGCGGCGCTGGACAGCACCACCAGCACTTTGCCGTGTGTGGCCGCGCAAGCCATGGGAGTCATGAAGGGCGCGATGAGCAGCTGGAGGGCCAGCGCCGCGCCGAAGCGCCTAACGGATTTTGCATTGAGCGTAACCATTTTCTTCATCCTTAAGTTATCACTGGGGTGATGGACTGGGCTGCGCGCCGAAGTGCTCGCGCAGCCTTGGTGGTGCTCGGTTTTAAAGCGTCAGAGGTCAAGCACCAGTCGTGGCGACTTGGCTCTGGAACAGCACGGGGTGAATTTGTCGTTACGCAAGCGCTCGTCGGCGTTGAGGAACTGGTCGCGGTGGTCCGGCTCACCGGCCAGTACACCGGTGACGCAGCTGCCGCAGACACCTTGTGCGCAGGAGAGCGGGATCTCTACGCCCGCCGCATCCAGCACCTCGAAAACACTCTTGTCGGGAGGGATCTGGTAGACGTCGCCACTGCTGGCGATTTCAACTTCAAATGTTTCATCTGCGCCATGCGCCACGATGGGCGCGGCAAAGTATTCGCGATGCACCTGGGTTTGTGGCCAGCCGCAAGAGCGTGCGGTATCGAGGACGTAATCCATGAACCCTCCGGGCCCGCACACGTAAAGGTGTGTCCCCACCTCGGGGTGAGCCATCACGGCATTCGCATCCAGCTTGAGTTGCACGGGACCATCGTCGAAGTGCAGGTGAACCCTGTTGGCAAACGTCGAGTTTTTCAGCCAGTCGACATACGCCGCACGAGATTCGGAACGCGAGCAGTAATGCAGCTCGAAATCGGCCCCTTCCCGTGCCAGTTGTTGAGCCATGCACAGAATGGGGGTGATCCCGATACCTCCCGCAAACAGCAGGTACTTCTTGCCGTTCGGTTCCAGTTCGAACAGGTTGCGCGGGGCGCTGATGTTGAGCCGGTCACCGACGTTGATCTGTTCGTGCAACTGTCTGGAGCCGCCACGGGAGTTCGGCTCGCGCAGGACGCTGATGACGTAGCGGTGACGTTCATCCGAGGCGTTGCACAGCGAATATTGACGAACGACACCGTTGCTCAGGTGTACGTCGATATGGGCTCCCGCACTGAACGCAGGCAGGGGCTGCGTGTCGAGTGGCGCGAGTTCGAAACTGCAGATGTCCAGTGCCTCAGAGGTTCTGGCGAGCACTTTTACTTCAATCATGACCACGTGACTCCGCCACCCGCTGTGTGTCGCGGGCGGTACGTTGTTGGGGATGCAATACCGTGCAGGGAATCGCGAATTACTGGGCGGCTTCCAGTTTCAGGAACTTGTTGATCAGCCATCGGAATTGACCGAGAGCGGAGTCGACCGACAGGGGAACCATCTTGAAGTCCGGATCAAGTTGCAGGTTTTCCTGCTGGCCCATGATCATGTCGCGGTCTTCTTCGAAGGCTGCAATCACACCTTTATGGATGGCTTCGGTCACTTGCGGCTGATCGATCAGAAAGTTGTGCGCATGGGCGAAGAAGTAATGGGTCGAACCTTCGCTTTCAGGGGTCAGCGCCTGGAAACCGCGGAATTCCACGGCGTTTTCGCGTACGCCCTCTTTCGCGCCGGTTCCCGCCAGCATCATTCCCGCATCCATGACCAGAATGCCGGGTACGCTGAATTCGTAGACCATCCAGCGATCGACACTCGCCTCTTCCGGGTAGCCGCCAAATTTGGCGGAGTAGGCGGGCGGATCGGTATCCAGTACCCATTTTGTCAGCAACAGGCTGCGCTCCTTGCGCTCAACCGTGGGCAATACCGATGCATAACCTGGCGAACCACCCAAGGTGGTGGGGTGCAGAAATGGCAGGTGGGAGAAGTCCAGCAGGTTGTCGGTGATCAGCAGGTAATTGGCGTCGTAGTGGATGTACCCGTCCAAATAGCGCCATTGCGGATCGGCCATCAGTGGCATGTCGGGGATCTGGCTCGGGTCGGCCAGCGCCGGGTCGCCCATCCAGATCCATACCCAACGGTACGACTCGACGATCGGAAACGTTCTGATGCGGGCGTTGGGTGGCAGTTTTTCCTGCGCCGGGGCCGCGACGCATTCACCGGCCTTGTCGAACACCAGGCCGTGGTACATGCACCTTACGCAGTCGCCTTCCTTACGGCCCATCGACAGCTTTGCGGCCCGATGGCAGCAGCGATCTTCGAAGGCCACGACCCGTCCCGCGCCGTCGCGCCACAAGGCCAGCGGCACTTCGCAAACGGTCCTGGCCAGAAAGCCATCTGCCGGAATCTCATTGTCCCAAGCCACGACGTACCAGCAGTTTTTTACCAACATAACCTGTTCCTCTTGGAGGCAAACCCCACCGGCCAGCCAATAGGTCAATTTAAAATCCTGGGTTAGAATTAGTAAAACTCATATAGGTAATACGCTCTATGATTACCACTCATGGTGTGCAGCTGGACCTCAACCTGCTGGCCGTATTCCACTGGATTTATGTCGAGAAAAGCGTGAGCACTGCCGCGAAACAGTTGGGGATCTCTCAGTCAGCGGTGAGCCACTCGTTGAAGAAACTGCGTGAGCTCTTTCAGGATGAGCTGTTCCTTCGTTCCGGTTCGAGCATGGAGCCGACGCCCAAGGCGCAACTTATTTTTCAACCCATCAGCGAAATCATCAGCAAGCTGAACAGCGAGGTGCTGACGTCGATCGTGTTCGACCCGGCAACCGCCAGACGCTGTTTCACCTTGGCGATGATCGATATGAGCGAAGTGGTTTTCCTGCCCAGTATTTTTCGCTATTTCCAGCGTTATGCACCGGGCTGCACCCTGGTTTCGCATCAAGTACAGAACGAGTCCATGGTCAGCGCGCTGGAAACCGGATTGGCCGAAGTAGTGATCGGCAGCGTGGCCAGCGCACCGGATTTTATCTACCAGCAAACGCTGTTTCACCACGATTACCAGGTGCTGGTCTGCGAGCAGCATCCGCGCATTCGCGGCGATACCCTGACGTGGGACGATTATCGACGCGAGTCTCACATTGCCGTCGCCGCCGGTACTAACCGGCACTTGGAAGACACCACGCTGCAACCGCGGGGCATCAAGAGAAACGTTGTGCTGACCCTCGGTGGTTATCTTTCGGTGCCGTGGATTCTGCCGTCCACCGATTTGATTGCCACGGTTCCCACGCGGCTGGCTGACACGCTGGTGCAAACGGCACCGGTGCGCAAACTGCCGTTACCGGAAGCGGCCACGCCCTACGCGCTTCGGTCGATGTGGCATCCGCGTTGGCATAACGACCCGGGGCACCGATGGTTTCGAGGCGTCATCTTCCAACTCCTGAGCCGGTATCCAGAGATGTTTTGAGCCTGGCCACGGGTGCCCGATTCGATTTCCAGTAGGTCGTTTTTCTTCATTTTGATTAATTGACATAAGTATTTTGCCCGGCTAATGTTCAAGCCCTAAACCGCATAGATGCTCATGAAAAGCTGTCGCTGTGCCTCCGGCTGGCTATTGGGTGTCCTGGTTGAAAAACTTAACAACAATAACAATTTGGAGTGAGTTCACGATGGGCATTCTTGGCAAAGACAACGAAGCGGTCAGTGCGCAGCAGATTGGACACGCGCTTCAGCAAATGAAAAAAGCGCATTTGGATGAGGGGCCGCCCAGCCTGGAAAAACGCCTGGACCGGCTCGACCGCGCCATCACTTTGCTGGTGGAAAACAGCAGCGCCCTGGCACAGGCCGTATCCGACGATTTTGGCAATCGCAGCATTGAGCAAACCTTGTTGGCGGATGTCGGCAGTTCAATCGCGACGCTCAAGCACACCAAGGCGCATCTGGCTCAGTGGATGCAGGCGCAGAGTTTCGATTCGCCTTTTCCTGGCACCACGACTCGTGTCCACTATCAGCCACTGGGCGTTGTTGGCGTTGTCAGTCCTTGGAATTTCCCGATCATTCTCGCGTTCGGGCCATTGGCTGGGATCATCGCGGCGGGTAACCGCGCCATGCTCAAGCCATCGGAACTGACCCCGCGTACTTCCGCATTGCTGGCGGAGTTGATCGCGCAGCATTTCGATGAGCGGGAGATCACCGTGGTACTGGGCGGGAAGGACACTGGCACGCTGTTCAGCGCCCAGCCTTTCGACCATTTGATCTTCACCGGCAGTACCTCTGTGGGCAAACACATCATGCGCGCCGCTGCACAGAACCTGGTACCCGTGACGCTGGAACTGGGCGGAAAATCGCCGGTGATTATTTCCCGTAGCGCGCCGCTGCAAACCGCCGTCCAGCGCATCCTGACGGTCAAGACGTTCAGTGCCGGGCAAATCTGCCTGTCGCCAGACTACGTGTTGGTGCCGGAAGACGCCCTGGAGGCCTTCGTGGCCCTGGCGAAGTCGGCGATAGCGCAAATGTATCCGTCATTGAAAGATAATCAGCAGTACACCTCGATCATCAATCCCGCCAACTTCGAGCGCTTGCAGTCGTACCTGAGCGATGCACGCGCCAAGGGTGCCAAGGTGATCGAAATCAACCCGCTGAATGAAGACTTGTCCGACTCGCAGCTGCGCAAGATTGCGCCGACGCTCGTGGTCGATGTAACGGACGACATGCTGGTGTTGCAGGAGGAGATTTTCGGTCCGATCCTGCCGATCAAGACGTATTCGACCTTCTCGGAGGCCATCGATTTCGTCAATCAATTGCCACGTCCGCTGGCGGCGTATTACTTCGGCGAGAATCCCAAGGAGCACCAGCAGGTGCTGGAGCGCACCACCTCCGGCGCGGTCGTCATCAACGATGTAATGACCCATGTATTTGTCGACGATCTACCGTTTGGTGGCGTCGGGTACTCGGGCATCGGTGCCTACCATGGTGCGCAAGGCTTCAAGACCTTCAGCCATGCGAAGTCGGTGCTCGTGCAGAGCGCTGGCGGTGAATCCAATCTGCCCATGCGTGCGCCATACGGTGAACTCACCAATGCGGTGATCGATTCTTTGCTGCAATCCTGAGTTGCGCCCAGGCTGTAACGCCATTGCCCTCCTTCGCGAGGGCAATGGCGTTTCTGGTGTTCAGGGTACGAGCCTGCGAGAAATGCGGTAGGACAGTTGCGCCCGGGTCAGCCCCAGTCGGCGGGCTGCTTCAGAGACATTGCCTTTGACACTGTCCATGGTCTGGTCAATAAGCAAGGTTTCCAGGTGCTGCAACGTCATGTCTTGTTGTTGCGCGCTGTCGAGCAGCGACCTAAGAGTGACCTGAAACATTTCCGCCCGGGACAGGTCGCCGGGCATCTTTCCGGATTCGACGGTGGTTGTTTCGGCGCTGCGCGAGCCTTGAGCCAGCAGGTGTGCCAAATCAATGTGCTGATGGTCGCAGCCGTTGATGACGCCTCGTTCCACGAAGTTCTGCAATTCCCGAATGTTGCCGGGAAAATCATGGTCCAGCAGCATTTCCAAAGCGCTCGGTGTGAATCCCTTGAGGTGTTTGCCGTGCATGGCGTTGAAGCGTTGCATGAAATGATTAATCAATAGCGGGATGTCTTCCTTGCGTTCACGCAGGGGCGGTAGATGGATCGGAAAAACCTCCAGGCGAAAGAACAGGTCTTCGCGAAACTCGCCGCATCGCACGGCTTCGCGCAGATCGACATTGGTGGCGGCTACCAGCCTGACATCGATTTTCAAAGTACGAAGCCCACCCACCCGTTCGACTTCCGATTCCTGAAGCGCACGCAGTAGTTTTCCTTGGGCGACCATGCTCAGCGTGCCGATTTCATCCAGAAATAATGTGCCGCCATCGGCCCGTTCGAAACGGCCGGGCCGCGATTGGGTTGCGCCAGTGAAGGCGCCTTTTTCGACACCGAACAGCTCCGACTCCATCAGTGTTTCCGGGATGGCCGCACAGTTAACTGCCACAAAGGGGCCGTTGCTACGGGGGCTTGCGCAGTGAAGCATGCGCGCGAACATTTCCTTGCCTACGCCGGACTCGCCCGTGAATAACACCGTTGCCCGGGTAGGCGCGACGCGATGCAGCAGGTGGCAGGCAGCACTCAATGCCGGTGAGTTCCCGACCAGTTCACTGGTGTGTGCACCTGCTAACGAATGCTCTGCCTGGGAGTGAGGGTTCGCTTCCTCGGGACGAGGGAAAAACCGTACTTCGCTGACGAGCGCCTGGCCAGTGAGCGGTGCACGGGTGTGGTCGGGGACGTTCATTTTTATTATTTTCCGCACGATTGATTATGAAATTCAGCAAATGATGAATCTGCGCTCTCCACGAACACGGCAGCGGCGCCAAGTTATTCCCTTAAAGCCTTCTAGATAAGGGCTTTCAGCGCGACCTCGCGTCTGGCATGTGTCTTGCTCACTAAGATTAACAAATATAACTAATCTGCCCAGCTAAAGATAAATCATCCACACCGTACCGCACTGCTTTTCTGCTCGGTGGTACCCAGTGTTTGATGGATTTTCGACGGATGACGATGTTTTATTTGAATAGTCACGCCTGCGCGGAACTCCTTCGATATCGCCAAATTGATTACATAAGCTAATAATCACGCGATAACGGCGCGGCGTGGCCCTTTGAGCCTGACCTGAATAATAAAAATAGTGAGGTGGTTACATGCGTCGTTCTGTCTGCGTTGTGCGCAATACAGCGTTGGGAGTCAGTGCGTGGTGTGGTGTGGTTTCAACCGTTCTGCCGTTCTCCATGGCGCAGGCCATGCAGATACAGACCGATAGCGATTGGCAGGTGCGCTGGGATAACACGTTGAAGTACAGCCTGGCTTACCGAGTGGGCAAGCAGGACTCGAAGTTGACCGATTCGCCGACCCTCGGCGGCTTGTACCCTAACGTACAAAGCCAGGGTGATCGCAATTTTGATCGAGGCCTGGTTTCGAATCGCGTCGACGTTTTTTCCGAGCTGGACGTCAGTCAGAAAAACTACGGTCTGCGAGTCAGCGGTGCCACTTGGTATGACGATGTCTATAACCAAGACACCGACAGCAGTGATCAGCGCCATTTCCTCGATGACACACGGCAGTTGCATGGTCGAGATGCCGAGTTGCTCGACGCGTTCGTGTTTGTGCGCGGTAATGTCGGAGACAAAGGTCAGGCAACGGTGCGACTGGGGCGTCATAGCCTGATCTATGGGGAAAGCCTGTTCTTTGGCGGTAACGGTATCGCCAATGCCCAGGGCCCGATTGATGTGGTCAAGTTGTTGAGCGTTCCAGGCACCCAGTTCAAGGAAATCCTGCGACCCGTCAATCAGGTCTCCACACAATTTCAGGTCAATCCGCAACTGTCGTTGGGCGCGTACTACCAATTCGAATGGGAGCGTTCAAACATTCCCGGTGCCGGCAGTTACCTGAGCACCTTCGATATTCTCGGCCATGGCGCGGGCACCGTGGATTCGCTGACCGGTCCGAGCGTCAACGGTGGCGATATCAAGGCGCGCAATTCCGGGCAGGGTGGCCTGCAACTGCGCTACAAGCCGGACGGCACCGATTACGAGTTTGGTCTTTACGCTGCGCAATACAACGACAAGACCCCGAGCAGTGTCTACGCCAACCTGACAGGGGTGGTGACCACACCGCAGGGCGTCGCGCCGGTTTTCGGTTCCTACAATCAGGTTTATGCCGAGAAGATAAAGACGGTAGGCGCCAGTGCCTCCACCTCCTATGGCCCTTTCAATTTCGCGGCCGAAGCGTCACTGCGGTGGGATGCCCCCTTGGTCAGCAGCCTGCAAGTGGTGACGCCGGGCCAGCAGGCCGACAACGACTCCCATGCCTTGTACGCCAAGGGCCACACGGCTCACATCAATCTGTCGACGATTTATCTGCTGAACCAGACCGCGTTCTGGGATGGCGGCAACTTGCTCGCCGAACTGGCCTGGAACCGCACCCTGAGCGCCACCGAAAACCGTGCCGAGATCGATCCCAATACCACCCGGGATGCCACGGCGTTTCGTGTGCTGATGGAACCGGCGTACTTCCAGGTGCTGGATGGTATCGACATCACTGTTCCCATCGGCCTGGGCATTGGCCTGGATGGACGTTCCTCGGCCGTCAATCAGGCAGGTTTCGGTGTAGAGCATGGCGGGGACTGGAGCGTCGGGGTCAAGGCCACGTACCTGCAGGACCTGGAATTCGGGGTCAACTATGTCAATTACTTTGGCCCCAAGGCCCCACTGCTGGATGAGGCGGGGACGTTCACCTATGGACAAAGCCTGGCAGACCGAGACTTCGTTTCGGCCTACGTAAAGAAAACATTTTGATTAGAGGGGCAAATAATGATCACAAAAAACTCCCTGCGACGGTTTTTACTGATGCTGGCGTTAACCAGCGCTTCAATGGCCATGGCTGCCGTGACCCCGGAGGAAGCCGCTCATTTGAAAACCGATCTCACGCCTTTCGGCGCCGAGAAAGCCGGTAATGCCGATGGCAGTATTCCCGCCTGGACCGGCGGTTACACCCAGTCCGCTGCCAACTACAAACAGGGCGACAAACGCCCGGACCCGTTTGCCGCAGAAAAACCATTACTGTCGATCAGCAACAAGAACCTCGACCAGTACGCCGACAAACTGGCCGAGGGCACGAAAATCATGTTGAAGAAATATCCGGCGTATCGCCTGGATATCTACCCGACGCACCGTACTGCCGCTGCGCCGCAATGGGGGTATGACAACACCTTCAAAAACGCCACCACCGGCAAGATCGATGTTGCCACCGAAGACGTCAGCGGCGTGTATGGCGGTATCCCGTTTCCGATCGCCAAGAACGGTGCAGAGGTCCTGTGGAACCATCGCCTGGCCTGGAACGGCGGTGACACCTTCACCAGCTCATTCGACACTTGGTTGATGACCTCGGGTGGCAAAAAGGTACTGGCGACCCAAACGCCGTTTTTCTATCAATACCCGTACTATTTTCAAGAAGGCAGCGCCGACAAATTTGATGGCAACTATTTCCAGGGCAAGCTCCTCACCGAATTGCCTGCGTCGAAGAACGGCGAAGGGCTGATGGTCTATTACAACCTTAGCCCGGCCAAGCGGGCCAGTTGGCAATACCTGGTGGGGCAACGTCGGGTTCGTCGACTGCCCAACATCGCCTATGACACGCCGAACTTCGTGGCCTCCGGCGTCAGTTATTTCGACGAAGCCTTCATGCTGTTCGGCCCTTCCGATAAACATGACTTGAAGCTGGTGGGGAAAAAAGAACTGTACGTGCCTTACAACTCCAACAAGTCAGTGCTGGTGCCCAGTGATGAACTGGTGACACCCAATTTCCTCAATCCCGACCATGTTCGGTGGGAAAAGCATCGCGTCTGGGTGGTGGAAGCCACGCTTAAGGCTGATCAGCGTCACGTGGTCCCGCGTCGCACCTACTATGTTGATGAGGACACGTGGCAGATCGTCCTGGTTGACGGATATGACGCGCAGAACAAGTTGATCCGCCAGACCTGGTCGCTGCCGTACCTGGCCGGTGACCTGCCGGCCCTCACAACGCAGTTCATGTGGGGCACCTACAACATCGATACCGGCGCCTATGTACATGGCTTGTCGTCCAACGACACGCCTGTCCATTACGCCCGTACGTCGCGTCAACCTTCGTCGTTTTTTACGCCGGATGCCATGGCGGGTGAAAGCTCACGCTGACGCCCGCAGTGCCGGGTCGACTCGTTCTGAGTCGCCCGGTTTCAGGTAATCAACCCAGGCAGTAAAACGATGATCGATTTGAAATGTTCAAGGGCATTGCTCCGCGCAATCGCCCTATTGGTAGTGCTGTGCTCGGCAGAAATCTGCAACGCTCAAGAAGGGCCGCGGCCTGCGGTGCTCGATCAGCCGGCGATGCTCAATCAGCACGCCACCAAGAGCGTCTTGTTGGGTGTGACGCGTGCGGGCGCGCGGCTGGTAGTGGTCGGTGAACGCGGCTTGGTGCTGCTGTCGGACGATGATGGCAATCACTGGCAGCAGGCTAAGGTGCCGGTCGGCGTGGCGTTGACCGCCGTTCAATTTGTCGACGACCAGCAAGGGTGGGCGGTGGGGCATCAAGGTGTGGTGCTTCACACCGTCGACGGCGGACAGACCTGGGAGAAACAGCTCGATGGCGTGCAGGTCGCCGAGTTGTATAGGGCCGCTGCCGAACAAGGCAGCGGACCGCAGAACGGGCAGCGAGTCAAAGAGGCAGAGCAACTGGTGGCCGACGGCCCCGACAAGCCGTTTTTGGATGTGCTGTTCAGTGACAGCCGTAACGGTTTTGTGGCGGGCGCCTACAACCTGTTGCTGCGTACCAGTGACGGCGGAAAAACCTGGCAGCCGTGGTCCTGGCATGTCGACAACCCTCAGTCCTATCACTTCAACAGTTTACTGAGCGCGGACGGTGCGCTGTACATCGCCGGTGAGCGAGGCCTGCTGTTGCGCAGTCGGGATGGCGCACAAAGCTTCCAGAAATTATCCCTTCCCTATGAAGGCAGCCTGTTCGGGATCGCAGCATCGCGACACGGCGAGTTGGTCGCCTTCGGCTTGCGTGGAGCGGCGTTCTGGTCGGCCGACAGGGGCGATACCTGGCAGCGAATTTCCACCCAGGTCGACAGTTCGTTTTCCGCGGCGGTGCCACTGGCCAATGGAGCGTTGTTGTTGGCGACCCAGGCGGGAGAGCTGTTGGTCAATGCGCCTGGCAGTGAGCACTTTGAGCGCGTGGCGGGGACCTGTGGTGCGGCAACGGCAGCGGTAGCGATCAGTCCTTCGGGGAGCGTCGTGGTTGCTGGTCCCAATGGCGTCTTCCGCGAATGTGCAGGCGCTTTATCGAGTGCCCGATGAGCAGCAAGAATCAGCGGTTCGGAGTTAGAAGTGAACAACCATAAGTCGATCGAACAACAAAAAATCGTCCAGCGTCTCGAAGAGTTCGACAGCCAGTCCGGCAGTTGGAGCGAGCGCGCCATCTTCAATCATCGCCCTTGGGTAGTGCTGTTCTGTCTGGTGTTGACGCTGGTGCTGGGCGTGCAGGCGACGCGTATCGGCCTGAACGCCAGTTTCGAAAAAACCATTCCCACGGGTCATCCCTATATCAGCAATTACCTGGCGCACCGCAACGATTTAAGCGGTCTGGGCAACTCGATCCGCATTGCCGTCTCGACCAGCAAGGACAGCATTTTCGACAAGCAATACCTCGACACGCTGGCGAAAATCAATGACGAGGTGTACCTGTTTCCGGGTGTCGACAAGCCATTCATGAAGTCTTTGTGGACCCCGAGCACGCGCTGGATGGCTGTGACGGAGGACGGCCTGGATGGCGATACGGTCATTCCGGCCACGTACGATGGCTCCGCGAAAAGCCTGGCGCAGATTCGCAGCAACGTGGCGCGATCGGGTGAAGTCGGTCAGTTGGTGGCGGGTAATTTCAAGTCCAGCGTGATTTTCGTGCCACTTCTGGACATCAATCCGGACACCGGCAAGCCTCTGGACTACGGGCAGTTTTCTGCCCAGCTGGAAGCGTTGCGGCACAAATATCAGAGCGACGATATTCAGATTCATATCACCGGGTTCACGAAGATCCTGGGTGATCTTATCGAGGGCCTGGGGCAGATTTTGCTGTTCTTCGTCGTCGCCGTGGCGATCACCGTGGCCATCCTGTTCTGGTACACGCGCTGTGTGAGAAGCACGGTGATAGTCGTGATGTGTTCGCTGATCGCCGTGCTCTGGCAAATCGGTCTGCTGGCGACACTGGGGTTCGAGCTGGACCCTTATTCGGTACTGGTGCCGTTCCTGGTGTTCGCGATCGGCATGAGCCACGGCGCACAGAAGATGAACGGGATCATGCAGGACATCGGGCGCGGCACGCATCGGGTGGTCGCGGCGCGCTATACCTTCCGCCGCCTGTTTGCGGCCGGCATGACGGCGTTGCTGTGCGATGCGGTGGGCTTCGCCGTGTTGATGGTCATTCAGATTCGCGTGATTCAAGATCTGGCGATGACCGCCAGCATCGGTGTCGGCGTGCTGATTTTTACCAACCTGATTCTGTTACCGATCCTGCTGAGCTATTTCGGTGTCGGCAGGCAGGCGGCGATTCGCAGTTTGCGCGAAGAAAGCAGCGAGATGCGCGCCCAGGCCAAACATCCGCTGTGGTACTTGCTGGATTTGTTCACCCAGCGGCGCTGGGCGGTAGGCGCCGTGCTGGTGTGCCTGGTATTGGCGGGTGCCGGCATGGCGGTCAGTTGGCGGCTGAAAGTAGGTGACCTGGACCCTGGCGCTCCAGAGTTGCGTGCCGATTCCCGGTACAACCAGGATGCGGCGTTCATGAACCGCAACTACGCCGCCAGCTCCGATATTTTCATGATCATGGTCCAGACGGGCGAGGACCAGTGCACGCACTACTCGACGCTTTCAGCGGTGGATGAGCTGGCTGCACAACTTGAGCAATTGCCGGGTGTCGAGTCGACCAATTCAATGGCGACGCTGAGCAAGATCGCCACCTCCGGCTACAACGAAGGCAGTTTCAAATGGTATGAATTGATCCCCAACGATAGCGCGCTGGGAACGGTCCAGGGCCGTGCATCCCGAGAGTTGTTTAATCAGGGATGTTCGCTGTTGTCGCTGTATGTGTATCTGGCCGACCACAAGGCCGACACCCTTAGTCGAGTCGTCGACACCACCGAGGCGTTTATTGCCAGGCACAAGGACGGCGAGGCGAAGTTCCTGTTGGCGGCGGGCAGTGCGGGCATTGAGGCTGCGACCAATATCGTGGTGAAAAAGTCGATGCACGAAATGCTGTGGCTGGTGTACGGCGCAGTGATTTTGCTGTGTTGGGTGACATTCAAGTCCTGGCGAGCGGTGGTGGTCGCGGTGGTGCCGCTGGCGCTGACGTCGATCCTGTGTGAGGCGTTGATGGTCGGGCTGGGTATGGGGGTGAAGGTAGCAACCTTGCCGGTCATTGCCTTGGGTGTCGGTATCGGCATCGACTACGCGCTCTACATTCTCAGCGTGATCCTGGCCCGAATGCGCGCCGGTGACAGCTTGTCCCAGGCCTATTACAGCGCACTGCTGTTCACCGGGAAGGTCGTGCTGCTGACCGGCATCACCCTGGCGATCGCGGTCTTCACCTGGGCGTTTTCGCCAATCAAGTTTCAAGCCGACATGGGAATACTGCTGGCCTTCATGTTCATCGTGAACATGCTCGGCTCGCTGATCCTGCTGCCGGCGCTCGCGCACTTTCTCTTGCCGACGAAAATATTCGTCACTGACGCGCCATCGGGGTGCCGCCAACCCGCTGCGAACATGGTTATGCAGATTAATAGTTAATTGACATAACTAATTTTCTTGAATAGTCTTTCTTCCACGCACCATCAAACAAACATGAGTAAGGGTCCGGTAATGAGCAAGTACGAAAACCGTTGGCAGACAGTGAAGGTAGACGTGGCAGACGGCATTGCCTGGGTCACCCTGAACCGTCCCGCCAAGCGCAACGCGATGAGCCCGACATTGAACAGGGAAATGCGCGACGTCCTGGAAACCGTCGAGCAGGATTCCGACGCCAAGGTTCTGGTGCTGACAGGGGCCGGCACGGCCTGGACCGCAGGCATGGACCTCAAGGAATATTTCCGCGAAGTGGACGCCGGTCCGGAAATCCTTCAAGAGCGCATCCGCCGTGATGCCTCGGAGTGGCAGTGGAAACTGTTGCGCATGTACAGCAAGCCGACCATCGCGATGGTCAATGGCTGGTGCTTCGGCGGTGGATTCAGCCCGTTGGTGGCTTGTGACCTGGCTATCTGTGCAGATGAAGCAACTTTTGGTTTGTCCGAGATCAACTGGGGCATTCCCCCTGGCAACCTGGTGAGCAAGGCCATGGCCGACACCGTCGGCCACCGCGAGTCGCTCTACTACATCATGACCGGCAAGACCTTCGAGGGGCCCAAGGCTGCGCAAATGGGCCTGGTCAACAAAAGCGTGCCACTGGCGCGCCTGCGAGACGAAGTGATCGAGTTGGCACAGGATCTTCTCGACAAGAACCCGGTAGTGCTGCGTGCCGCCAAGATCGGTTTCAAGCGTTGCCGCGAACTGACATGGGAGCAAAATGAAGACTACCTGTACGCCAAGCTTGATCAGGCGCAGCTGCGTGATCCGGAACACGGCCGCGAACAGGGCCTGAAGCAATTCCTCGATGACAAGAGCATCAAGCCAGGCCTTCAGGCCTACAAGCGGTAAGTCCGCCACCGCTACCTCGGCGGCTTGTCGTCCCAGGGCTCACCCCGAGCTGCATGGGCCCGGCTGCCGACGGTAGAGCCTTGGTTTTGTCATTCCCTACAATCAAAAGAATCGAGGAATGCTCCATGTCCGAAGTCTCTTCATCGAGCAGCCAGCGTCCGGGTAGTTCGGGGTATCGTCACGTCAGTCTGGGTCAAGCAGGAGTGCAGACCCGCGAGCAGGGCGGCTTTACGTATTTGCAGTCGGAAGAGCCCCTGGGGGATTACCCGCCGCGTGTACTGGACCGGCTGCTTCACTGGGCGCTCAACCGGCCTGATCAGACGTTTGTTGCGCGGCGTGGGGCCGACGGTCAGTGGCAGCACATCAGCTACCAACAAATGCTCGAGCGTAGTCGCGCACTGGCGCAAAACCTGCTCCGGTTTGGTTTGTCCGCCGAGCACCCGCTGGTCATCCTGTCCGGTAATGACCTGGAGCACATTCAACTGGCGTGTGCGGCGCTGTACGCGGGCATTCCGTTTTGCCCGGTGTCGCCCGCTTACTCCACGGTTTCTCGAGACTTCGCCAAGCTGCGGCACATTGTCCAGGCCCTTGAACCCGGCCTGGTATTTGCCAGTGATGCCAGCCAGTACAGTCGCGCCATCGAGGCTGTCGTGCCGAAGGGCACGCCTTTGATATTTACCACCGGAACACTGGCGGGGCACGACTGCGATCTGTTCAGCAACCTGTTGCTCGCGCCTCACAGCAATCAAGCGGATGCGGCGTTCGCGGCGATCGGCCCGGCGACTATCGCCAAGTTTCTGTTTACCTCCGGCTCGACTAAAAATCCCAAGGGTGTCATCACGACTCAGGGGATGCTCTCTGCCAACCAACAGATGCTGCTGCAAACCTTCCCGGTCTTTGCGCAAGAGCCGCCGGTTCTGGTGGACTGGTTACCGTGGAACCACACGTTTGGTGGCAGCCATAACGTGGGCATCGTTTTGTACAACGGTGGCACGTTGTACATCGACGACGGCAAGCCGACACCTCAGCTGTTTGACGAAACCCTGCGCAATCTCAAGGACGTCTCTCCTACCGCTTACCTGACTGTGCCCAAGGGGTGGGAAGACCTGGTGACGGCGCTGGAGCAAGATGCCGAGTTGCGTGAGCATTTCTTTGCCCGGGTGAAATTGTTCTTTTTCGCTGGCGCCGGATTGTCCCAAGCGGTCTGGAACCGTCTGGACAAGGTTGCCCAGGACCATTGCGGTGAGCGTATCCGGATGATGGCGGGGTTGGGGATGACCGAAACGGCACCCTCCTGCACATTCACCACGGGGCCGCTGTCGGTGGCCGGTTACATCGGCTTGCCGGCACCTGGCTGTGAAGTGAAGCTTGCACCGGTCGACGGCAAACTCGAAGTCCGTTTCCGCGGGCCCCACGTGATGCCGGGTTACTGGCGCCTGCCGGCAGAAACCGGCTCGGCGTTCGATGATGAAGGTTTTTATCGATCGGGGGATGCGGTGAGGTTTGCAGACCCGAATAATCCGCGCCTGGGGTTGATGTTCGACGGGCGGATCGCCGAAGACTTCAAATTGTCGTCTGGCGTTTTCATTAGCGTCGGCCCGTTGCGTGCACGGATTATCCTGGCCGGCGCGCCTTACGTTCAAGACGTATTGATCGCTGCACCTGATCGCGAGCGACTGGGCATCCTGATTTTCCCACGCATGGCTGAGTGCCGGATGCTGGCGGGGCTGGACAGTCATGCCCTGCCCGAAGACATCGTGGCATCGCAGGCGGTGCGTGACTGGGTGGCCAGTCTTTTGAAGCGGCTCAATGAGGAAGCAACGGGCAGCGCCAGCCGTATCGACTGGGCGTACCTGCTGGCCGAGGTGCCCTCCATCGACAGCGGTGAGATTACTGACAAAGGTTCGATCAATCAGCGCATCGCACTGGAGCGTCGGGCGGCTCGGCTGGATGATCTGTATGCGGGACGCGATAGTGCGATCATCCATGCATAGGCGGCGAAAAGGTAGCTTTGAAGCTTTCGACGATGTTGCTCTTTTAAGCGCTGTGCGTACGCCGTGGAGCGATCTTGGCGGGCCGCTGGCCAAGGTGTCGCCGACGGACCTGGGAATCAAAGTCGCGCGGACCGTCCTGGCCCGCTCGGCGATGGATCCTGCGGCGGTCGATGCAGTGATTGCCGGATCCGTGGCACAGAGCAGTTTCGACGCGTACTTCATGCCCCGGCACATTGGTCTTTACAGCGGTGTGCCCGTTGCGGTGCCTGCGCTGCAGGTACAGCGCATCTGTGCGACCGGCCTGGAGATACTTCATCAGGCCGCTGAGCGGATTGATCGCGATGACGCCGATATGGTCTTGTGCGTTGCCAGTGAGTCTATGTCGCGCAACCCGATCGCGGCATATACCCACCGGGGCGGATTCAGTCTTGGGGAGCCGGTACAGTTCAAGGACTTCTTGTGGGAGGCGCTGTTCGATCCGGCCATCGGCATCAACATGATTGAAACCGCCGAGACGCTTGCTCAGCAGTACACGATCAGCCGTCAGGATGTCGATGAGTGGGCTCATCTGAGTTTCGCCCGAGCCATGGCGGCCCAGGAGCAAGGCTGGTTTGACGATGAACTGGTGACGGTGCAGTCCGAGCGCTTCGAGCAGGATGGGTACTGCACACGTTCCATTGCATTGCCACGCAAGGTTGCAAAGGTCAGTCGTGATACCCACATCCGCCATTCATCTCTGGAGACATTGGCTGCATTGCCGACCCTTTCCGCGTGTGGCGTGCAAACGGCGGGCAATAGCTGCGCGGTGGTCGATGGCGCGGCGGCCATGTTGGTGGCCAGAGCCAGCCATTTTCGCGAAATGCCCCTGCTTGCCATGTTGCGTGCGAGCGCGGTGGTGGGCGTTGAGCCTGAGTTGATGGGGCTTGGACCGGTGCAGGCCATTCGTCTGTTGTTGGAGCGCACGGGCCTGAGCCTGGACGATATTGATCTGTTCGAGATCAATGAGGCCCAAGGCGCCCAAGTTCTGGCGGTACAGCGTGAGTTGGGACTCGATCCGCGGCGCCTCAATGTCTGTGGGGGCGCTATTGCGATGGGGCATCCATTGGCAGCAACCGGGTTGCGGCTGGCCATGACCCTGGGCCGACAGCTGAAGCAAAGTGGCCTGCGCTTCGGCATCGCTTCTGTGTGTGTCGGCGGGGGGCAAGGCATGGCGCTATTGCTTGAGAGTCCGACGTTCACCCGAACACGACGCACGCCCCATCACTGATTAGCTGTCACCGGCAGGTGTCCTGTAGACCTTGTGCAGCAACGTGAGCAACTGCGCGCGCTCGGCATCGCTGAGATTACGGGTCGCGGTCAAATCACTTTGTGCGGCTACTTCCTTGAGCTGCTTGAGCGTCGCTTCACCGACCTTGCTCAAAAAAATTCCATAAGAGCGTTTGTCTGGCTTGCAACGAATACGCAGGGCCAAGCCCTGTTTCTCAAGCTTGTTCAACAACGGCACCACCTGAGGTGGATCGATGGCCAGACTGCGGGCCAGATCGGTCTGCATGAGCCCAGGTGCCTGCTCGATAATCGCCAATGCGGAAAATTGCGCCGGCCGCAAATCGAAAGCGTTGAGCTGCTCGACAAGGTTTTGAAACACCTGAAGCTGCGCACGACGCAGCGCGTAGCCGATCAGGCTGTCAAGAATGTCACTGTCGGCAGGTGACGCTTGCGTATCGGCGGGCAGAGAGGCCAGGGAAGGGCTGGGCATAAGCGAAGTCCCGGAAAAAAGGTTAGTTAATTAGTGTAACTTTTTTTTCGCGCGGGCTCTTCATACAATTCTTGTCTTGCGGCATTACCGGGTGGGCCATGTCTAATCGCGAAATACATCGCCCGGCTGTTCGAATCAAGCAACATTGATCGTCAGGCAAACATACCACCCACAAAAAAGCCTCAGTCCCTGCGGACTGAGGCCTTCTTGTTTCTACTATATGGTGCACCAGGCGGGATTCGAACCCACGACCACTGCCTTCGGAGGGCAGTACTCTATCCAGCTGAGCTACTGGTGCAAGCGGGCGCCATGATACTCATATGCGTTGCGGGCGTCCATGCTGCTGAATAGGCTGTGTTTTTCCAAGCTGTAACACCCGTTTGCTACGTTGATCAGAAAAAATAGGCAAATGCGCCGTTTTCGTTCTTTTTTTCGAACAGGCTATTGTCCTTTACCCCCTTTGATCCTAGGATTCGTTTGAGATTTCAAACGCTCTTGTCTGGGTGCTGAACCGCACGAGTCCATTCCGTGCGCTATTTATGTGCTTCAGCCCGGTGAATGATTTCCCTGACGGCAGCCTTTGAGGCGCCTTTCTACAATCATAATTCGCTCCGCGCTGGTCGCGGTGCTGTTAAGGAAAGCCGACATGCAGCTTAAAGACACCCAGTTGTTCCGCCAGCAAGCCTTTATCGATGGCGCTTGGGTCGATGCGGACAACGGTCAGACGATCAAGGTCAACAACCCGGCAACGGG
This sequence comes from Pseudomonas sp. NPDC096950, assembly GCF_044762525.1. NCBI lineage: Bacteria > Pseudomonadati > Pseudomonadota > Gammaproteobacteria > Pseudomonadales > Pseudomonadaceae > Pseudomonas > Pseudomonas sp. NPDC096950. Next base: position 110,172 of record NZ_JBIWEL010000019.1, read on the forward strand.
CGAAATTCTGGGCACCGTGCCGAAGATGGGCGCTGCCGAAACCCGCCGTGCAATTGAAGCCGCTGACAAAGCGCTGCCGGCCTGGCGTGCACTGACCGCCAAGGATCGCGCGAACAAGCTGCGTCGCTGGTTCGAGCTGATCATCGAAAACCAGGACGACCTCGCTCGCCTGATGACCCTCGAGCAAGGCAAGCCATTGGCCGAAGCCAAGGGCGAAATCGTTTACGCCGCTTCCTTTATCGAGTGGTTCGCCGAAGAAGCCAAGCGCGTCTACGGTGATGTGATTCCGGGTCACCAGCCAGACAAGCGCCTGATCGTGATCAAGCAGCCAATCGGTGTGACCGCAGCGATCACCCCGTGGAACTTCCCGGCCGCGATGATCACCCGCAAGGCGGGTCCAGCACTGGCCGCCGGTTGCACCATGGTGCTCAAGCCTGCTTCGCAAACTCCATTCTCCGCATTCGCTCTGGCTGAACTGGCCCAGCGTGCCGGCATCCCGAACGGTGTGTTCAGCGTTGTTTCCGGCAGCGCCGGCGACATCGGTAGCGAGCTGACCAGCAACCCGATCGTGCGCAAATTGTCCTTCACTGGCTCGACCGAAATCGGTCGTCAGCTGATGGCTGAATGCGCCAAGGACATCAAGAAAGTCTCCCTGGAACTGGGCGGTAACGCGCCGTTCATCGTGTTCGACGACGCGGACCTGGATAAGGCCGTTGAAGGCGCGATCATTTCCAAGTACCGCAACAACGGCCAGACCTGCGTCTGCGCCAACCGTCTGTACATTCAGGATTCGGTCTACGACGCGTTCGCCGAGAAGCTGAAAGTGGCCGTGGCAAAACTCAAGATCGGCAACGGTCTGGAAGAAGGCACCACCACTGGCCCGCTGATCGACGAAAAAGCCGTGGCCAAGGTTCAAGAGCACATTGCTGACGCGATCAGCAAAGGCGCAACCGTTCTGGTCGGTGGCAAGGTGATGGAAGGCAACTTCTTCGAGCCAACCATCCTGACCAATGTGCCGAAGAACGCAGCCGTGGCCAAGGAAGAAACCTTCGGTCCACTGGCACCGCTGTTCCGCTTCAAAGACGAAGCCGAAGTGATCGCCATGTCCAACGACACCGAGTTCGGCTTGGCTTCGTACTTCTATGCCCGTGACTTGGGCCGTGTGTTCCGTGTGGCTGAAGCCCTGGAATACGGCATGGTCGGCGTCAACACCGGGTTGATCTCCAACGAAGTCGCGCCGTTCGGCGGCATCAAGGCGTCGGGCCTGGGCCGTGAAGGCTCCAAGTACGGCATCGAAGATTACCTGGAAATCAAATACCTCTGCCTGGGCATCTAAGCCCGGCCAGGCGTTTTGCTTCAAGCAGAAAGGGCACGAGAGCGCTGTCCCTTTCTGCGCTTCAAACGGAATTTTCTCTGTGGCCGGGAAAGCTGTGGCAGTCGATCATCGCATGCTGCCGTAGTTGCCTCCCCGCCGCATTTTCCTTGAGCTACGCCGCCCGATGAGCGGTGAATGAGGACTTTATGAGCAAGACTAACGCATCCCTGATGAAACGCCGCGAAGCCGCTGTACCACGCGGTGTTGGCCAGATTCACCCGATCTTCGCCGAGTCCGCGAAGAACGCCACCGTGACCGACGTTGAAGGTCGCGAGTTCATCGACTTCGCCGGCGGTATCGCCGTGCTGAACACCGGCCACGTGCACCCGAAAATCATCGCCGCCGTGACCGAACAGCTGAACAAGCTGACCCACACTTGCTTCCAGGTACTGGCCTACGAGCCGTACGTAGAAGTGTGCGAAAAAATCAACGCCAAGGTGCCAGGTGATTTCGCCAAGAAAACCCTGCTGGTGACCACCGGTTCCGAAGCGGTAGAGAACGCCGTGAAAATCGCCCGTGCCGCCACTGGCCGTGCCGGCGTTATCGCGTTCACTGGCGCCTACCACGGTCGCACCATGATGACCCTGGGCCTGACTGGTAAAGTCGTGCCTTACTCGGCCGGCATGGGCCTGATGCCAGGCGGCGTCTTCCGCGCGCTGTACCCGAACGAACTGCACGGTGTGAGCATCGACGACTCGATCGCCAGCATCGAACGCATCTTCAAGAACGACGCAGAGCCGCGTGACATTGCTGCGATCATCATCGAGCCGGTTCAGGGCGAAGGCGGTTTCTACGTCGCGCCTAAAGAGTTCATGAAGCGCCTGCGCGCTCTGTGCGACCAGCACGGCATCCTGTTGATCGCTGACGAAGTGCAAACCGGCGCTGGCCGTACCGGCACTTTCTTCGCCATGGAACAGATGGGCGTTGCTGCCGACCTGACCACCTTCGCCAAATCCATCGCTGGCGGTTTCCCGTTGGCCGGTGTGTGCGGTAAAGCCGAATACATGGACGCCATTGCTCCAGGCGGCCTGGGCGGCACCTACGCCGGTAGCCCGATCGCTTGCGCCGCGGCCCTGGCCGTGATGGAAGTGTTCGAAGAAGAACACCTGCTGGATCGCTGCAAGGCTGTCGGCGAGCGTCTGGTCACTGGCCTCAAAGCCATCCAGGCCAAGTACCCTGTGATCGGCGAAGTCCGTGCCCTGGGCGCAATGATCGCGGTCGAGCTGTTCGTCGATGGCGACAGCCACAAGCCGAACGCTCCAGCCGTGGCAGCCGTTGTGGCCAAGGCGCGCGACAAGGGTCTGATCCTGCTGTCCTGCGGCACTTACGGCAACGTTCTGCGCGTCCTGGTACCGCTGACTTCGCCGGACGAGCAACTGGACAAAGGTCTGGCGATCATCGAAGAGTGCTTCTCCGAGCTCTGATCGACAAGTGTGACCTGATCGACAAAAAAACCCGCTTCGGCGGGTTTTTTCGTGTCCGCGGAACACATCGCGCTGTATCGAATGGCCAGCATTGACTAAGGTTCATGCATTGCCGTTGGAGGTACGAATGACCGCTGTGGTTTTACCCGCTGTTCCGCGAGTGCTGATTGCCGAGGCCGACCCATGGTCCCGCGACCTGCTCAAGCAGGTGTTGTTGAATGTGCGCTGCGACGCACGGCTGGACCTGTGTGCTGATGGCCAGCAAGCGATGGAGCTGCTGGCGACTGTGCCTTACGACCTGGTGATCGTTGACTGGGAATTGCCCGGTATCGATGGCCTGAACGTCTTGCGCAGTGTTCGTCAGCGCAAACGCAATCCGCCGTTGCCGTTCATTTTGTTGAGCAGTCGCAACGACAGCGCCAGCGTGCGCGAAGCCTTGCCCCTTGCGCCTTCGGCGTACCTGACCAAACCTCTGGACATGGAAAACCTGACTCATCGTCTGCAGGAGTTACTGCTGAACGCCGGTGAGGAAGTGTCCTGCGAGGTGCCGGCGCTGTCACCGGGCATGACGTTGTCGGTGTACCTGGAGCGTCGACGGGAGTCGACTGACGGTGCGCCGTTGATGACCGACGTGCAGTTGGCGGTCAAACGCAGCCTGAATCCCAATGGCCTTGATCTGACGCTGCTGGAAGCCGAAATCCGCAACGATCCGCAAATCACCGCCGTGCTGATCGCCGCCGCCAACAGTGCGGCCCAGCACCATGGCGTCGGGGTTCAAACCCTGTCCCAGGCGCTGCATCGCTTGGGCACCGCGCAAAGCATGAACCTGATTCTGGGCCTGGCCCTGAAACGCTGCGCACGGCTTAGTGATTCGCATCTGGCGGACTATGCCGAGCGTTACTGGGAATTGTCGTTGCGCACAGCCGAATATGGCCGGACTTTGGCGCGCTTACTGGATCTGGACCAGGAGCGCTGTTATTGCGCGGGAATGCTGCATCGCCTCGGTGACTTGGCATTGCTGCGTTGCTTGCAGGAATGGAAGCAGGCCGGTGGCGAACTGGACGAGTGGGAAGAAATCGGCGATGCCCTGGCCGAGTTCGGCGCGAGCTACGGTTCGGCGCTGCGAACTCGCTGGCGCCTGCCGCTGGAGTTGCGAGAGCTGATTGCAGCGGTCTACCAGCTCGGTGGCGGGGTTTACTCCCGCGAAGCGCTGGTGATGAACATGGCGGCGCAACTGGCGCGCCTGACCGAGCATGAGGGCATTGAAGAACTGGCCAAGAGCCGGACCGCGCGATTGCTCAAGATCGGGTTGCCGGAATTGATGCGACTGCGCAAAAAGTAGACCTCACACCACTCCCCCTGTGGGAGCTTGCTCGCGAAGGCGCCGTGTCAGGCACCCTGATATCGACTGACACGACGCCTTCGCGAGCAAGCCCGCTCCCACAGGGGGTTTTTGTTGAGTCTGTCAGGCCGAGATAATCCGGTTCTTGCCCTGACGCTTGGCTTCGTACATCGCCGCATCCGCACGGGCAAACATACTGTCGAGGCTTTCGTCCTCGGCGGTGAGGCTGGTCAGGCCCTGGCTGACGGTGATGCCGAACGTCTGGTCATCATGGCTGAAGCTCAACCGCTGAATCTCTCTTTGCAGGCGCTCGGCCACTTGCATGGCCATGTCCGGCGCGCAGCCCGGGAATACCGCAGCAAACTCTTCCCCGCCAATTCGCCCGAACAGATCACCCCGGCGTAATGCCGCTCGGCCGCTTTCGGCGATGTGTTGCAGCACGGTGTCGCCTGCCGGGTGGCCGTAGCTGTCGTTGACCACTTTGAAGTCATCGATGTCCAGCAGCAGGAAGGCCAGAGGCGCGCCCTGCAGCTTCGCCTGTTCAAATTCGCGATGGGCGCATTCGAAGAAGTGTCGGCGGTTGCTACTTTGGGTCAGCACGTCGGTGGTCGCCAGGCGTTGCAGCTCGGTTTCCATCTGCTTCTTTTCGGTGATGTCTTCGGCGATGCCGACGATGATCACCGGTTGCCCCGGTTCGGCCTGACGGTTGATGAAGCATTTGTCGCTGAGCCAGCGCACTTGGCCGTCGGCGGCGATGATGCGGTATTCGCGGTCTTCGACGGCACCTTTGACCAGCACTTCGGCCAGGCTGCGCTCGGCGTAGTCCAGATCGTCGGGGTAAATGCTGTCGCGCCACTGGTTGTAGTCGGCCAGCAGCAACCCGGCGGAACGGCCGAAAATCCGTTCATAGGCGGGGCTGACGTACAGCACCTGACGGGTTTCCCAGTTGAAGGCCCAAAGTACGGCGTTGACGCTGACCAGCAACGAGCTGAAGAGTTGTTCGCGTTCGCTCAGGCGTGCGACTTCACCTTGGGCATGCATGAGCGCCATCAGGGTTTGCGCGGCCTCGGGCCACTGCGGGTGGGATGAGTCTTGCAGGTTTTTAGTGACCATCGGCACAAATCTCAAAGGGCGTGCGCCGCTCGAGGTTTCGAAAGCGGCCACTACGTGGGCCTTTTATCGATTATTTCTTGTGCCACAGCAGGCGCTGTCACGCTTAGGTGGGAAATAATTGATAACAGGTCTCGGCCCGCCTGGATGGCGAAGTGTCTTTGAGATAGGGGATTTGGAGCTTAGTTCCCGGCTGGCGTGGCGAGGGAGGGGGCTCCCGCCGGGCGGTACTGACGACGCGTTTTTTCAGCGAAAGAACGCGTCGTCAGGTTTTGCGACTGCTGCGCGGTTGAGCGGGAGCGAGCTCCCTCGCCACAGTCAGACTGCGGCGGCTGGGCGCAGGGAGTAGGTTTTCAGCTGATCAGCGAAGTCGCGCAGGGATTGAATCCCGCTGGCTTCGGCTTCGTGTACCCAATCCTTGATGGCGGCAAGCATGTCGTGACCATTTGAGCTGGTCTTGACCCAGATCTGCTGCAAGGCCAGGCGTTTCTCGTAAATTACCTTCAGCGCCTGGCTGTGCTCGAGCATGTTCTGGATGCGGATATGGTGCTTGTCATCCAGCAGGCTGGTTTCCCGGGACAGCAAACGCTTGGCGCGGTGGAACTGGTGACGGACCGAGTGATCGACCTTTTCCAGCTCCTGCTTGACCAGCGGCGCGATGACCAATTTGCGGTACTGGGCCATGATCTGGAAGCGGTTGTTGAGGATGGCCATGGCGGTGTCCATGTCCAGGCTGCCCTTGCCTTCGACCCGATGGGCGATTGGCGCAACCCGCTGGACCTTGGCCAGACGGAAGAAACTGAAGACCTGGATCCAGGCCCAACCGAGGTCGAATTCCCACTTTTTCACCGACAGTTTTGCCGAGTTAGGGTAGGTGTGATGGTTGTTATGCAGTTCTTCGCCGCCGATCAGGATGCCCCACGGCACCAGATTGGTCGCCGCATCGCGGCATTCGAAGTTGCGGTAGCCGATGGCATGGCCCAGGCCATTGACCACGCCGGCAGCCCAGACCGGGATCCACATCATCTGGATGGCCCAGATGGTGATGCCGATGGTACCGAACAGCAGCAGGTCGATGACGCCCATGATCGCCACGCCTAACAGCGGGAAACGGCTGTAGAGGTTGCGTTCGATCCAGTCTTCGGGGCAGTTCTTGCCGTAGATACGCAGGGTTTCCGGGTTTTCCGCTTCTTCGCGGTACAACTCGGCGCCCTTGCGCAAAACGGTGGACAGGCCCTTGATGACCGGGCTGTGCGGGTCATCGACGGTTTCACATTTGGCGTGATGCTTGCGGTGGATGGCTGTCCACTCGCGGGTGTTCTGCGCCGTGGTCAACCACAGCCAGAAGCGGAAGAAATGTTTCAGGCCGGCATTGAGCTCCAGGGAGCGATGGGCTGAATAACGATGCAGATAGACCGTGACGCCAACAATCGTGACGTGGGTCATCAGCAGGGTGACTGCCACCAGTGACCAGGGCGACAAGCCGAGAAAACCTTCGTACCACATAGGCTATAGGGCCCTCGATAAATAAAAAAACAGCCGTTGCATTATCACTAAGCCCACAGATAAAACCAGTCGCCCTTTCAGATAAGAGTGGCTGGATGTTTCTTTAACCTATAATTCCAACCCTTTTGTAGGGACATGGACGGCCGAATGTCAGCCACACACCGCGATGCCTTGCGTGCAGCGCTGCTTTACCTGGTGCTTTCAGTAGTCTGGCTCCAGTTCAGTGGTTATTTATTGAACAGTTTCTTCGATAGCTCCACCGAACTGTTGCGATGGCAACTGATCAACGGTTACGTCTGGGTGCTGCTCAGCGCCGGATTAATCTTCCTCGCCCGGGCCCGATTGTTTCGCTGCCTGGGCATCGGTGCGAAATTACGTGAGCGCAGCGAGGACCGCGAACGGCTACGCCAGGCCGCCGCCGTGTTCGATTGCACCCACGAAGGGGTTTTGGTCACCGACAGCAAAGGCCTGATCGTCCATGTGAACCGGGCGTTTATGGAAATCACCGGTTATCAGAGTGAAGAAGTCCTCGGTCAGCAGCCGAGCATGTTCAAGTCCGGCCACCACCCGCCGGCGTTCTATCAGGCGATGTTCGCCATGCTCGGCAGCGCCGGCGAGTGGAGCGGAGAAATCTGGAACCGGCGTAAAAGCGGCGAGATTTACCCGCAATGGCAGACCATCCGGCTCATTCATGACGATCTGGGGCGGCTCAGTCATTACGTGGCAGTGTTTTCCGACATCAGTGCGATCAAGAACTCCGAGCACGAACTGACGCACCTGGCCCACCACGATCCGCTGACCGACCTGCCCAATCGCCTGCTGTTCACCGATCGTGTCGAGCAGGCGCTGACTTCGGCGCAACTGCACAAGCGCGGCTGCGCCTTGCTGATGATCGATCTGGATCATTTCAAGATGATCAACGACAGCCTCGGGCATAACGTCGGTGATCAACTGCTCAAGGCCGTGGCCGAGCGTTTCAAAGGCTTGTTCGTGCCGGGCATCACCCTGGCGCGGCTGGGCGGCGACGAGTTTGCCGTCCTCGCGGAAAACTGCCCGCAACTGGTGCAGGCCGCGGCACTGGCGCAGCGGATCATCGATGGCCTCAAGCTGCCATTCGAGATCGACGGGCATCAGTTGTTCATCAACGCCAGCATCGGCATCAGCCTGTTCCCCAGCGATGCCCTGAGTGCCGAGCAACTGCTGCGCAACGCCGACTCGGCGCTGTTCAAGGCCAAGAGTGCCGGCCGCGATGGTTACGCGCTGTACACCGAAGAACTGACCGCCCATGCCCAGCAGCGGGTCGAGATCGCTTTCGAACTGCGCCGCGCCCTGGAAATGCAGGAACTTCGGGTTTATTACCAACCGGTCCATGACCTCAAAACCAGTCGCCTGATCGGCGTCGAGGCGCTGGTGCGCTGGGAGCATCCGCAGCGCGGGTTGATCTCGCCGGCAGAATTCATCCCCGTCGCCGAACGCACCGGGCTGATTTCCGAGATTGATGCCTGGGTCATGCAGCAGGCTTGTCAGCAGATGTGCCGCTGGCAGCAGGCGGGCGTGGTGTTGTCGTTTGTGGCGGTGAATGTGTCTTCGCGCTTGTTTGCCCGCCGTGAGTTGTATCAGCAGGTGGCGCAGGTGCTGCGCGAAACCGGCCTGGACCCGGCGTATCTGGAACTGGAAGTCACCGAAAGCGCGGTGATGGACGATCCGGAAGTGGCGCTGGAACAGATGCATCGCTTGCGTGAATTGGGCGTGCGGCTGGCCATTGACGATTTTGGCACCGGGTATTCGTCGCTGCTGCGGCTTAAACGCCTGCCGGTGCAGAAACTCAAGATCGACCAGGGTTTTGTCGCCGGGCTGCCGTGGGACGAGGACGATGGCGCGATTGTGCGGGTGATCATCGCGCTGGCCAAAAGCATGGGGATGCAGGTGCATGCCGAAGGGATTGAGCAGGTGGAGCAGGCAGGGTTCCTGCTCGAACAGGAATGCGATCTGGGGCAGGGTTATTGGTTTGGCCGGCCGGTGCCGGCGGAGCAACTGGATTGGGCTCGGGCTCCGGTGATCGGTTAGCTCTGATCGTTCCTACGCTCTGCGTGGGAATGCATCCTGTGACGCTCTGCGTCACCCCGCATGCCTGGAACGCGGAGCGTCCCGGGCGGCATTCCCACGCAGAGCGTGGGAACGATCGGTCTTGAAATCCCCCGCAACCCCTTGTCCCATCAAATAATACTTTCTGGTTATATAAACATTCTTAAATAGTCTTTTTAAGAATATCCGCGCCTATCTACTATTGCCCTCACGCCGCAAGCAGTGCCGCCACTGCCAGGCAACCTCTCAGTCGAAGGAGCAGCACCATGAGCGCATCCCTACGTAGCGTTGACGGCCAGGACGAAGCAACCATTTTGCGCGAGATCCAGAGCGCATTGCGCGACCTGCGTTTCGGCGCAGTGGAAATCACCGTGCACAACGCGCAAGTGGTCCAGATCGAACGCAAAGAGAAATTCCGCTTGCAGAACCCGGCCAACAAGCCGAGCTGAAAAGATCAAAAGATCGCAGCCTTCGGCAGCTCCTACGGGGGATTGATGTAGGAGCTGTCGAAGGCGGCGATCTTTTAACCGGCAACCGCGATTCCAGAAACCCATAAGAAAAGCCAACACCAACAGAATTCCAGGAGCTTTCACCATGTCGTCGATTCGTCATTTCGCTTTGGCCGCGCTGGCCAGCGCCCTTTTTGCGGGTTCCGCGGTTGCCAAGGATTACGAGCTGCTCAACGTGTCGTATGACCCGACCCGTGAGCTGTACCAGGACTACAACGCCGAATTCATCAACTTCTGGAAGAAAGACCACGCTGGCGACAACGTGAAGATCCAGCAATCCCACGGTGGTTCGGGCAAACAGGGCCGTGCGGTAATCGACGGTCTGCGTGCCGACGTAGTGACCCTGGCCCTGGCCGGTGACATCGACGAAATCGCCAAACTCGGCAAGACCCTGCCGGCTGACTGGCAAAAACGCCTGCCGGATGCGAGCACCCCTTACACCTCGACCATCGTGTTCCTGGTGCGCAAGGGCAACCCTAAAGGCATCAAGGATTGGGGCGACCTGATCAAGAATGACGTGTCGGTCATCACCCCGAACCCGAAAACCTCCGGCGGTGCGCGCTGGAACTTCCTCGCGGCCTGGGCCTATGGCCTGAAAGCCAATGGCGGTGACGAGGCCAAGGCCAAAGAATATATCCAGACCCTGTTCAAACACGTGCCAGTGCTGGACACCGGCGCTCGCGGTTCGACCATCACCTTCGTCAACAACGGTCAGGGCGACGTGTTGCTGGCCTGGGAAAACGAAGCGTTCCTGGCGCTGAAAGAAGACGGCGGCGCCGACAAGTTCGAAATCGTCGTGCCTTCGCTGTCGATCCTAGCCGAACCACCGGTGGCCGTGGTCGACAAGAACGCCGAGAAGAAGGGCAACGAGCAAATCGCCGAAGCCTACCTCAAGCACCTGTACAGCCCGGCCGGTCAGGAAATCGCTGCGAAAAACTTCTACCGTCCTCGTGACAAAGACGTAGCGGCGAAGTATTCCAAGCAGTTCCCGACCCTGGACCTGGTGACCATCGACAAAGACTTCGGCGGCTGGAAAACTGCGCAACCGAAATTCTTCAATGACGGTGGCGTGTTCGACCAGATTTACCAGGCGCAGTAATCTGCCATAAGCCACACAGCGAGCCTTAAGCTTAGGCACTGAACATGTGGGAGCGGGCTTGCTCGCGAAGGCGGTGTGTCAAACGACGTAATTGTTGAATGATGCTCCCTCTTCGCGAGCAAGCCCGCTCCCACATGGATGCGTTTAGCTGATTGATTTTTTCAACCAAGGACTTTTATGTCGCGTCGTATCTCCCCCGTCATACCCGGCTTCGGGCTGACGCTGGGCTACACCTTGGTGTACCTCAGCCTGATTGTGCTTATTCCACTGGCGGCGATGTTCGTGCATGCCGCCCAGCTCACCTGGGATCAGTTCTACGCCATCGTCACCGCGCCCCGGGTGCTGGCGGCGTTGAAGTTGAGCTTCGGCACTGCGCTGTACGCCGCGATCATCAACGGCATTATCGGCACGCTGCTGGCCTGGGTGTTGGTGCGTTACACCTTCCCCGGCCGCAAGATCATCGACGCGATGATCGACCTGCCGTTCGCCCTGCCCACCGCCGTGGCCGGTATCGCGCTGACCGCGCTGTACACGCCGACCGGTCTGGTCGGGCAATTTGCTGCGGACATGGGTTTCAAGATCGCCTACACCCCCCTCGGCATCACCCTGGCGCTGACCTTCGTCACGCTGCCGTTCGTGGTGCGCACGGTGCAGCCGGTATTGGCCGACATCCCCCGTGAAGTCGAAGAAGCCGCCGCTTGCCTCGGTGCCAAACCGTTGCAAGTGTTCCGCTACATCCTGGTGCCCGCGCTGTTGCCGGCCTGGCTGACCGGTTTCGCCCTGGCGTTTGCCCGTGGCGTCGGTGAGTACGGTTCGGTGATTTTTATCGCCGGCAACATGCCGATGAAAACCGAAATCCTGCCGTTGCTGATCATGGTCAAGCTCGACCAGTACGATTACACCGGCGCTACCTCCATTGGCGTGTTGATGCTGGTGGTTTCCTTCGTCCTGTTGCTGCTGATCAACTTGCTGCAGCGGCGCATCGAAACCCCATAAGGAGGCGCGAAAATGTCCCAATCGTCTATTGCGGCCGCCTCTTCGGCCAACGCAGCCCGTCGTGGCAGTGCTACTTCGCGGCGCGTGTTGATCGGCCTGTGCTGGCTGGTTTTCACCCTGTTTTTATTGCTGCCGCTGTTTATCGTGGTGTCCCAAGGTTTGAAAAACGGCTTGGGTGCGTTCTTCACCGCGATCTTTGAACCGGACGCCTTGTCGGCGCTGAAACTCACGGTGATCGCGGTGCTGATTTCGGTGCCGCTGAACGTGGTGTTCGGCGTCAGCGCGGCGTGGTGCGTGAGTAAATACTCGTTCCGCGGCAAGAGCATGCTCGTGACGCTGATCGACCTGCCGTTCTCGGTGTCGCCGGTGATCGCCGGTCTGGTCTATGTGCTGATGTTCGGCGCCCAGGGCCTGTTCGGGCCGTGGTTGCAGGATCACGACATCCAGATTGTCTTCGCCCTGCCGGGCATCGTGCTGGCGACGATTTTCGTCACCGTGCCGTTCGTGGCGCGCGAGCTGATCCCGCTGATGCAGGAACAAGGCACCCAGGAAGAAGAAGCCGCGCGCCTGCTCGGCGCCAATGGCTGGCAGATGTTCTGGCACGTCACCGTTCCCAATATCAAATGGGGCCTGATCTACGGCGTGGTGCTGTGTACCGCGCGGGCGATGGGTGAGTTCGGTGCGGTATCGGTGGTTTCCGGGCACATTCGCGGGGTGACCAACACCCTGCCGCTGCACGTCGAGATCCTCTACAACGAATACAACCAC